>CAYMEP010000001.1:0-64804 GCA_964389695.1 uncultured Rhodobiaceae bacterium
AATACCAATCTCCTTCCAAACATCCATTTTAACAGCACCAGTTAAACCCTCATGGGTGACTAAATAACCCATTTCTTTTGCTAAGCGTAGCCCTTCTGAGTTTTCATTTTGACCAATAACTAATGCTAACTCAATCTGCTGAGAGGATTTATATATTTTCATCATCAAATCCAGTCCAATTTTACCAGAACCAATCAAAGCACATTGCATCCTTTTCATCCTTATATCCTATTACACTCACTTAAAATATAACGTGACCATCAGAAAAATGCGAGACATAAATTATATATACCTTATACACGTACTTTATTCGTTCATATGTACGATAGATATTGACGAAATAAAAACAATACGACTATATGAACAATATGAAATCATTAACTCATTTACAAATACTAGAGGCCGAAAGCATTCACATTATGCGTGAAGTTGTTGCTGAAGCAGATAATCCCGTTATGCTTTATTCTGTCGGGAAAGATAGCGCCGTTATGTTACACCTTGCTCTCAAAGCCTTCTACCCCTCTAAACCACCCTTTCCTCTATTGCACGTAGATACGGGATGGAAATTCAAAGAAATGATTCAATTCCGAGATGAGCGCATAGAACAATATGGTTTAGAATTATTAGTACACATGAACCCCGAAGGTCTTGCTCAAAATATAGGCCCCATATCACATGGATCAGCTATTCATACAGATATAATGAAAACACAAGGGCTTAAACAAGCTCTTGATAAATATGGTTTTGATGCTGCTTTTGGCGGTGCAAGACGTGATGAAGAAAAAAGCCGGGCAAAAGAGCGTATTTTTTCATTTCGTTCTGCTAAACATCATTGGAACCCTAAGAATCAACGCCCTGAAATCTGGTCATTGTATAATACACGTAAAGAGTCTGGGGAATCTATAAGAGTCTTCCCCTTATCAAATTGGACAGAATTAGATATTTGGCAGTATATTCGCCAAGAAAATATTCCTATTGTTCCTCTTTATTTAGCCGAAGAACGCCCTGTAATAATACAAGATGATATGTTGATTATGGTAGATGATGATCGTTTGCCACATAAAAAAGATCAAGTGATGCATAAATCCGTACGGTTTAGAACTTTAGGCTGTTATCCCTTAACAGGCGCTATTGAAAGCACCGCAACAACCTTAGATGAAGTCATCAAAGAAATGCTTCTTACCACCACTTCTGAACGTCAAGGTCGAAAAATTGATCAGGATCAATCTGCATCTATGGAAAAAAAGAAGCAAGAAGGATATTTTTAATGCACCATCAAGCTAATAAATCTATCGACAATATTGCCACTTATTTAGATACACATGAAAAAAAGTCCCTTTTACGTTTTATCACTTGTGGCTCTGTCGATGATGGAAAGTCTACTTTAATTGGACGTATGCTTTACGATTCTAAAATGATTTTCGATGACCAAATTACAGCGCTAGAAACACAATCAAAAAAGCATGGAACACAAGGACAAAATATAGATTTTGCTCTCTTGGTAGATGGTTTATCTGCCGAGCAGGAACAGGGCATTACCATTGATGTTGCCTATCGTTTCTTTTCCACTGAGAAGAGAAAATTCATTGTCGCGGACACCCCAGGACACATTCAATATACCCGTAATATGGCAACAGGTGCTTCAACAGCAAATCTTGCAATTCTACTTGTTGATGCTCGTCATAGCCTGCAAGAACAAACTCACCGTCACGCCTATATTTGTAATATGTTGGGCATTCGTAACTTTGTCCTCGCCATTAACAAAATGGATTTAGTCGACTTTTCTAAAGATAGATTCGAAACGATTAAACAAGAATTTGATAAGTTTATTTCACAATACCCGTCCCTATCACAAGCAACCGTACAAACCATTCCTATTTCTGCCCTAGCAGGAGATAATATAACAAGCAACAGCGATAAAATGGGTTGGTACCAAGATAAACCCCTTTTACCTTATTTAGAAACCGTGGAGACCTCATCACAACAAAATAATCATGGATTTCGTATGCCTGTACAATGGGTCAATCGCCCCAATTTAGATTTCCGTGGTTATTCTGGTCGTATTGCGAGTCAACATATAGCAGTAGACGATGATGTAACAGTATTACCTAACGGCTTAAAAAGTAAGGTTGCAAAAATCATCACTATGGATACCGATGGAACAAGTTTAGAATTATCAACAGCACAAAAAGGACAATCCGTCACTCTCGTTCTAAAAGATGAGATTGACATTTCCCGTGGTGATATTATTTGTAATACACAACAAACAAGTGAAATTTCTGATCAATTTTTGACAACAATCTTATGGATGGATCAATCACCACTTTTACCCGCTAGACAATATTTTATGAAAATTGGTACAAAAACTATCACGGCAACCATTACCAATCTTGAAAATAAATTTAACTTACAAACTCATGGCGAAGATCCTGCTAAAACATTAACACTCAATGATATTGGTACATGCAAGATTTCACTGGATACACCCATCGCTTATGACCCTTATGATAATGTTCAAGAAATGGGTGGTTTTATTCTAATTGATCGTATTAGTCACCATACAGTGGGTATGGGCATGATTAAATATGGATTAAAGCGCGCAGATAATATTCATTGGCAAGATACAGATATTGATAAAGCAAGAAATGCCACTCAAAAGAACCAAACGCCTGTTTTACTATGGTTCACAGGTCTTTCTGGTTCAGGTAAGTCAACCATCGCCAATGCCGTACAAAGAAAATTATACGGCATTGGGGCTCATAGTTATTTGTTAGATGGTGATAATATACGTCATGGGCTTAACCGTGACTTAGGGTTTACAGATCAAGATCGAGTAGAAAATATTCGTCGGGTCGCCGAAGTATCCAAATTGATGATCGATGCAGGGCTTATCACCTTAGTCTCGTTTATTTCTCCCTTTAGTGCAGAACGTCAACAAGCTCGAAACTTAGTAGAAGAAAATGAATTTATCGAAATATTTATTGATACACCACTAGAAGAGGCCGAGAAACGTGACCCAAAAGGTCTTTATAAAAAGGTACGTGCAGGAGAATTATATAATTTTACTGGAGTTGATAGCCCTTACGAAGCTCCTGAGAATCCAGAAATCAGAATTGATACACTACAAAAAACACCCACAGAGGCTGCAGATGAAATTTGTGCAATACTACAAAAACGAGGATTTATTCAATAATGAACCAGAGAACAGGGCGTTTCCCTCTTCTTAAATCCTGCACGCTCTATATTGCACAAGAAGGGCTATATTCATTAACCATGAGAAATATTGCTCATTACTCAAATTGTTCTCTCGGTACATTGACCTATCACTTTTCTTCTCGCGAAACATTGATTGAAGCCGTTTTTGAAGACTATATTATTCCCAGTTTACAAAAACACTTTTTATTACATAAACACCCTAACCCTGTGGTTAGTTTCTTGGAGTATTATAAATCATCTCTACCCTTTAGCGCAGAACAAATAACACTATGGCGTGCCAGATTTGAATTAACAGGGTTTAGTATACATAAACCAAAACTTCGATCTTTAATGCAAAAACATCAATATAAAACACAAAATTATATAGAAAAATATATGGAATGGCTTCATAGCCTCAACCAATTAAAGATAGGTATTGATTGTCATAAGAAAGCAGGTGAAATTGTACTCATGGAACAAGGTACAGCCTTAGCAATCATCGAGGCAAAGCCAGATGAACGCACAAAAACAGCAGATTTATTCTTAAATTGGCTAAAAGAATGCTTCATTCTATAATTTGGAGCGGGCGATGAGATTCGAACTCACGACCCTAACCTTGGCAAGGTTATGCTCTACCCCTGAGCTACGCCCGCTCTAATTTAGCTAATAGCTGGCACAGTTATGCCTCAAAGTATAATAAATTGCAAGATTTTCATTCTTGTATCAAATACTATAAATTAACTATAGGCGTTTATATAAATTTTGTATAAAATAAAATTATGAAAAACCGTTACACCACACCTAGTCATTTACCTGAGATACTACCTATAAAACCTATCAAGGGATCTTTACTGTTACCACGATGCCTCTTGCCCTTAAGCATTTCTAAAACAGATGATATAGATATGATTAATGACGCCCTCTCAGGAGCTCGTTTAATCGGCATTGTGCAGCCTAAGAATAATGAAGGTGATTTATATGATATCGGATGTGTTGGTCGCATTACATCTTTTACAGAAGCGGATGACAACCAGATAATTATTGCCCTAACGGGAATTTGTAGATTTTTCATACAAGAAGAAATATATAGCCAAAGCTCCTATAGAGAGGTTTATATTGATTATAATAACTTTTCTTATGACCTCTTAGAGGATTATGGAAAAGACTTAGTCAATCGAGAAGAATTATTAGAGGTTCTTGAGCAATTTCTAGAAGCAAATAATTTACAAGGAGATTGGGACAATATACAAAACTTCTCTAATGAAGATTTAGTCAATTCTTTAAGCATTATGAGCCCACATAGCGTTGTAGAAAAACAAGCACTACTAGAAGCTGAGACTCTAACATCACGCGCAAATATGCTTATCGCTATGACAGAAATGAAATTAAAGAATATGAGTAATAAAAGAGAGTTATTGCAATAATGGCAGATAATAAAGAAATTATTACAGAAGTTATTGATGACTTCCTACTTGATATTATGGTTTGCCCCCAAACTAAAGAACCGTTGATATTAGACAAGAAGAATAATGAATTAGTCTCAAAAAGCGGCAAATGGGCATACCCTATTCGTAATGGTATCCCTATTCTTCTGGCAGAAGAAGCAAGAGAAAATACTTAAGACTCGTAATAGTCACCACGTAAAAGACGTGGCACTTCCCCCAACCCTTTATCTGCATAACGTAACACATATTTTGTAGGGAAAAACCTCCCCAAGAATAAACTAGTGTTTTTACATAAACCCGAGAAAGGGAATGAGCTAGTAAATAAGGTTTTCAGCCCGTGCGTTATCATGCCCATAAGCAATATATCTGTTCTACGTTGCTGATTATAGCCTTCAAAAACTGACATATTCCCCAAAGATAACCCTAAATAATTGGCATCAAATATTGCATCTGCCAAACAAGCAGCATCTCGTAATGTTAAATTATAACCATGCCCCGAGAGAGGGTGTATCACATGAGCAGCCTCACCAAGCAATATAAAACGTGGACGCACATAAGATTCTGCCAAAGAAAGTGACAAAGGAAAAGAAGTTAATGGCTGTTTTGTTTTACTCCCAAGCGTAATATTTCCATAAACCTCACCGAAATGGTACTGCAAACATTCTTCGAACTTATCTTCCCCAAACAAAATATGAGCATTGGCTGTCTCTTCTTCTTCCACCCATACAAAAGCACTTTCATAATCAGACAAAGGCAAAAGTGCACATAACCCTTTTTCACCAAAATATTGATAAGCCCGCCCCTTATGTGGATTTTGATGTGTAAAACATCCAATAATAGCATTTTGTTTATAAGCATGTTGTACAACTGCAATGTTTTGGCTGGCTCTCAATTGAGAATTCCTACCATCACAAGCAACTAGCAATTCCGCTGTGATCTCTTGCCCCGATTCTAGAACAATTTCTACAGATTCTGTATCAATATCCGTAGAGTCAATATATGCCTCATACTGAATGTCTATCTTTGGATGTGCCTCAACTAGCGTCAATAACGCTTGCAACAAATATTTATTCTCAACAATAAAACCCACCTCTTGTGATGAACCGAGAGATAGCATCTGTGTTAAAAGTTTTGTATATCTAGGTAAATCAGATGATATATTCATCTCTGTAATAGGGTAAGGATTATGCTGTAAGTGTTGGGTCACTTGTAACATATTGAGCATACACATTGAAGATTGCGTAAGAGCCGTCACCCGAGGATCACTTTTATTTCCTATTTGTTTCTTCTTATTCCGTTCTAATAAAAGTATATCATAACCTGCCATCGCACATGCTAAAGCCGCAGAAAGTCCAGATAAACCCGCACCAACAATAACGATTCTTGTTTTCGTTTTTATATTCTTTTTCTGCACCACAATATAATTGTGCCGAAACGCCAATAGAATGTCTAGCTAGAAATATAATCATATTTACGATAGAATACATATTCGATAACCAGCGGAGACTTTATGACTCACTCTACCCCTTCATTACCTATCTCTCCCTTCGCATGTCTTCGGGACTTACTCCGCCCTATCTCGCCAACAAAAGAAACTATAAATCTTAGCCTTGGCAATCCACGTATAAATACACCTCCTGCCGCTTTATCTCACTTATTAGATAATCCTGAGAGTTTTTGTCATTACCCGTCTATTACAGGGCAAGAAGAATGGCACAAAGCCATTGAGTCTTATTTAAAACAACGTTTTAACATTGATACCAAGAAACATAACTTTAAGCCTCATCAAATTTTACCCGTGAATGGGACAAGGGAGGGATTATTTCTTGCGGCACAAATTAATCCACCCCACCAGAAGAATTATAAAAAAACACTTATAGGATTACCCAATCCCTTTTATGCGGTTTATGCAACGGCAATATATGCGGCAGGAGCAGAACCCCTTTATCTTGAAGCCTCTAAGCATACAGGATTCTTTCCAGACTTAGAGTCTCTTAGCGTAGAAACCTTACAATCCATGAAAGCATTCTTTTTCTGTTCACCAACTAATCCACAGGGAAAAATTGCAAGCAAGGCTTATTTCCAAGAACTACTACGTCTTGCCGCAGAATATGATTTTTTTATTATTATGGATGAATGTTATATTGATCTTTACGATCGAAAATTTGAAGAATCTCCTCCCCCCTCTATATTGAATAGAGCTCTAGAAAGACCCGAAGGCATGAAGAATGTTCTCGTCTTCCACTCTTTGTCCAAAAGGTCTGGTCTTCCAGGGTTAAGATCGGGATTTTGCGTAGGGGGAGATAATCTCATGGCGCTATACAAAGAATTGCGTATGGTTGCGGCTCCTCAGACACCTGATGCGATACAGAAAGTTGCTTCTTTTTTATGGAAAGATTTAACTCATGTAAAAGATAATCGCCTCTATTATCAAAATATTATTGATATTGCCGAGAATATATTTAAGCAAGACTTTGAGTTTTATCGTCCCGAAGGAGGATTCTTTCTCTGGCTTAACGTCAATAATGGTATAAACATAACCAAGATGCTATGGCAAGAAGAGGGTATTGCTGTTTTACCAGGGACATATTTAACAATGCAACAAAAGAATAAAGATAACAGCTATGAGTATATCCGTATCTCTCTTGGGGGACAAGAACAAGAAACCATATCAGCCTTACAAAAAATACATCTTAAATTACAATGCCAGCGTGGTATAAAATGATAAAAAGTGTTGTACAAAAATTACGCTTAAAAAGCTCAACAATCTTAAGAATACTGAAACAACGATTATTATTGCTTATTTATATTCTGCTTGCGGGGATACTATTTTTATTTCTCATAAAATATCACCCTAATAATAGTAACTTAAATTATGTCCACACTAACTCAACACAGAGCTTATTCGACACAATCGGCGCAAATATAGCAGATACTTTACTACAGTTCATCGGAATTGGCATTTGGCTCCTCCCGCCAATAATATTGGGACTATCCTTCTATAAATTAAACAACAAACCAGTCACTTATCTTTATTTACGTATTATTTCTATTATATTAGCAATAATATTTCTTTCATGTGCAATGGTCTTTCATGACCCAACCTTACCGATAGATAAACCACATGATGGAGGATTATTAGGATTATATATTACATTGCCTATTTTAGAGGCCTTAGAGACCAGTTCTTCTTCGTTTAACCACAAATATTTATCAATTATACTCATAACACTGTCTATACTTCTGACCCTATTCTCTGCCGGGGTTCTAAAGAAATCAATCACCCTATTCTTTAGAATGAGTGTTGCATTATTTACACATACCTTCATGAGAAAACGCCTAAAACTAATAAAACCCCTTAAAAACCCCGACAACCGACCTATATCTAAAACTACAAAAGAAAAAACACCCAGAGTTAAAAATACAATAAACCGTCGCGAACCTTCTCCAAGTTCCAATAATAATTTTCAGGTGCCCACTTTAGATTTATTACAACAAACACCTCAAAGTAAAATTGAGAAAGTAAGTGAAGGTATTTTAAAAGAAAACGCACTCGCATTAGAAGCGGTGTTAAAGGAATTTGGCATTAACGGGAAAATCATCAACATTCGACTCGGCCCCGTTGTCACATTATATGAACTAGAACCCTCTGCAGGTTTACGCTCTTCACGTGTCATTGGCTTAGCAGATGATATTGCCCGTTCCATGAGTGCAACCTCTTGTCGTGTTGCAACCATTCCGGGACAAAATCTGATTGGTATTGAAATGCCCAATCAAAAGCGTGAAACCATATATTTACATGAATTATTAAACAGCAAATCTTTCTTAAATAGCCAAGACAATATTCCTATAGCACTTGGCAAAGATATTGGCGGAAAACCTATATTCAGTGATTTAGCAAAAATGCCTCACTTATTAGTTGCGGGAACAACTGGCTCAGGGAAGTCGGTAGGAATTAATACAATGTTACTTTCTCTCTTATACCGGTTTAGTCCCGCAGAGTGCCGCCTGATTCTAATTGACCCGAAAATGTTAGAATTATCAGTTTATGATGACATACCTCACCTTCTATCTCCCGTTGTCACAGAACCAAAGAAAGCTGTTATTGCCTTGAAATGGGCCGTACAAGAAATGGAGAATCGTTATCGCAAGATGTCTAAAATTGGCGTGCGGAATATAACAGGTTATAATGAAAAAATATTAACCGCACAAAAATCAGGAAAGAGTATTAGTCGACGTATACAAACTGGATTCGATGAAAATACAGGAGAGGCTATTTTTGAAACACAAAACATCAAAGCTGAAAAAATGCCTTTCATTGTAGTCGTCATTGATGAAATGGCAGATCTAATGCTTGTCGCTGGAAAAGAAATTGAAGGTGCTGTACAGCGTTTAGCACAAATGGCACGTGCAGCAGGTGTCCATTTAATTACGGCGACACAGAGACCTTCAGTAGACGTAATCACAGGCACTATCAAGGCCAATTTCCCTAGCCGCATTTCTTTCCGGGTCACTTCCAAAATTGATAGTCGTACAGTTCTAGGTGGCATGGGCGGTGAACAACTACTTGGTATGGGAGACATGCTATTTATGAGCGGCAGTGGACAAATGCAACGTATTCATGGCCCCTTTGTTTCAGACGAAGAAGTTAGTAATGTTGTTAATTTCCTAAAACGACAAAAGAAGCCTGAGTACATAGAGTCAATTACGCAACCCCCTGAAGAGAATATAACCGCAGATAGTGAAGAAAATAATGAAAATAGTTTATATGACCAAGCGGTGGCAATAGTTATACGTGACAACCGCGCCTCCACGAGTTATATTCAAAGGCGTCTGAAAATTGGTTATAACCGTGCAGCAACATTAATAGAGAAAATGGAAGAAGAAGGGGTAATAAGCAGCCCTAATCACACTGGGAAACGAACTATAATAGCTCCAAGGAATTAATAAATATGTTTTTTAGAATTAAGTTTTTCTTGTTTATCTGTATATTCTATTCGGTATCATGGCCTTCCTATGCAAATGATTATACTCCTCACGAAATAGATATTTTAACAAAAGCATCTAAGGTTCTTAGCAACATAAAGATGGTGTCAGGGAATTTCATACAAATTAGCCATCAAAACACCCGTAGCACAGGAAAATTCTACGTAAGACGCCCTAATAAGTTACGTTTTATTTATGACTCGCCTCATAACATCGTAATCATATCAAATGGCACCCAGATTCAAGTAAATCATCCATCAAAGAATAAAAGTAGTAAATACCCTTTATCTCTTTCGCCTATAAATTCTTTTCTAGGCAGCGACACAAATCTAATAAAAAGTGAATATGTACAGAACATAACAGTATCTGGCTTAGTTACGGAAATTACTTTGCAAAAAGCGAATAGTATTTTACCCATAAAAGTAAAATTAATTTTCACAGATAATGTAAAAAAATTACATGGGTGGCATATATTTAATATAAGAAATCAGGTTACGAAAACCACTTTAAAAAATATCAAATATCATGCTTATCTTGATGAAGAATTATTTATTATTTCATCAAGAAAGAATAAACACCTGAAACGCTAATTTAAAAAAATGTATAAAAAAGAAGAAAATATTTCTGATATAGAACGACTCAATATAGAGGCTGAGATTCCTGTTTTACAATCTATACGTAACTTTAGTGATAGTATATCACTTGTAGACTGGTTCAAATACATTGGCGAGGATCTATCCCCTTCAGAATATAATATCGCTCAACATTATGTTAATAACTTAGGTTTCCCAGAAACCTCAATTGCAATGATACAAACATGGCACGATGCCGCACTTGCTGCAGAAACATTCGATATGAATGACATCGCGTGGGAGGCAGAAGAACAATTACGTATTTCACTCACACAACAAACCTTACAAGCTGCCAGTGAAGAAGGGGTTAGTACTATTCTCTCACATATGTCTGCTTATATCGCAGAACATGTTGACCCCTACATTCATGAAGCACTACATAATGCCGATGAAATGCCAGATATGTTTCTAAACCTAGCTATGGGGTCTGTACAAAAGGCATGCCATGGAGCCGCATTAGTTATATCTGCCGCGCACGCAGAGGCTTTAACTAATAACCAAGAGATAAATGCAGAAACAATAGAAACACACCCTTTGATGCTAAAGTTCAGACTATTCGAAACAGGACATTGGCCAATTTCTATTATCGGATCCAGTTTTAATTTATTTTAACCATAGGAGAAAATATTATATGCGTATTGTCACTTGGAACATAAACTCAGTGCGGCTGCGAATAAACCTTATAGAAGAATTCATTAAAAATGAAGCACCTGATATACTTTGCTTGCAAGAAACAAAATGTCCTGATGACTGTTTTCCATTAAAAGAATTCCATAAACTCGGTTACGAATATATCTCTATTAACGGTATTAAAGGGTATAATGGTGTGGCTACGATCAGTAAAATTCCAATACAAGACACTATCACTCTTGATATCTGTAACAAAAAGGATGGGCGTTATTTAGAAAATACTTTCTTACATAATAAGAAAAGATTCACAATTTATAACCTTTATGTCCCCGCAGGTGGTGACGAACCTAACCCTGAAGTTAATGAGAAATTTGCGCATAAATTAGAGTTTCTAAATGAAATAACAACACATTTTAAAAGAACAATGTTAGAAGATATTCCAGGACGTATACTCTTGGGAGATCTAAACATAGCACCGTTAGAACATGATGTATGGTCACATAAACAATTACGAAATGTGGTCAGCCATACAGAAATTGAAATTGAAAAATTAAATGAAATGCAAAATAGCTATCAATGGGAAGATATTGCCCGCCGTTTTGTTCCAGAAAATGAGAAACTTTATTCTTGGTGGAGTTATAGGTCTCGTGATTGGGAAAAATCTAACCGTGGGAGACGCCTTGATCATATTTGGGTTACCCCAGCTTTATCTAAATCTGTGATAGAGTATCGTATATTATCAAAAGCGCGTGGGTGGGAACGACCATCGGACCATGTTCCCGTCATTATGGATTTAAATATTTAATCTATAACCTTTCTCATATGTTATTAAAAGGTTAGGACTTGAGGGGTTTCTTTCTATTTTTTGTCGCAAACGGTAAATATGTGTCTCTAATGTATGTGTCGAGACTGCTTCTTGATAACCCCAAATTGTTTTCAATAAATCCTGACGTGTAAGATAAGATTGCTTTGCTTCATATAATAACATCAAAATATTCGTTTCTTTTTCTGTCAGGCGTATTTCTTCTTTTATTTTATCAATCAACAACCTAAGGCGAGGCTTAAATTTATATTCCCCGACTCTCAAAGTAATCTCTTCTGTAAATTTATAAAGTTTACGTAATTGTACCCTAATACGTGCCAATAATTCACCAAAACGGAAAGGTTTAGTAATATAATCATCTGCCCCTGCCTCTAAACCTAGAATTATATCCGCCTCTGATATAAACCCCGTAAGCAAAACAATTGAGATATTAGGAAGAAGCTTGCGTAATAACCGGCAAGTTTCACGACCATCTTGATCAGGCAATCCTATATCCAATAAAATTAAATCAAACTCTTTTGCTTTCGCCAAGTCTAAACCTGATTTCGCATCGGAAACAACATCTACACAAAACTCCTCTAAAAGAAGAAGTTGTTGAGCGACAGTTTCTGCTATATTTTTGTCATCTTCAATGAGCAAAATGGAATAAGAATTATTCATCTAGCAATTATGCCCTATTTTTATAACATTTATAATATACTAATCAAAAATATAATAACATGATACTATTACACCACATTTTTGGAGTAGAAATTAAATTATGAATTTAACAGTCACCTCTAACTCAATGTATGCTCAACGTGGCATTCTTCGTTTTATAAAGCATGAGTTCACCTGTGCTCTTGGAGAATCTGGCATCACTACAAATAAACAAGAAGGCGATGGGGCAACGCCAGTTGGCACGTTTGCCTTACGAAAAATATATTACCGCCCTGACCGTTGGCAAACTTTAGACAGCACACTCCCCATAGAACAAATCACCCCTCACTCAGGGTGGTCTGATGACCCTAAAGATAAACGATATAACCGTTATATACAAACACCCCACCCGTTCCGGCATGAGAATCTATGGCGTGATGATGCTATATATAACATACTGATTGTTTTAGGCTATAATGATAGCCCAGCAATTTCTGGAAAAGGCAGCGCCATATTTTTTCACCTTGCCCACCCTAATTATTCACCAACCAAAGGATGTATTGCAATTAGCGAAAAAGATATGCGTTATTTATTACCACATTTAAAAAATGATACGAAACTCACAATTCAACCGATTTAACTGATTGTGCTCCAAATATAGCCGCACCTAAACGAATATGGGTCGCACCAAATGGAATTGCCATTCTAAAATCATGGCTCATGCCCATACTTAAACACTCTAGCCCATTATCTCTTGCACATTTTTCTAAAAATGCAAAATGAGGGGCGGGCATATCCTCTTTAGGAGGTAAACACATTAAGCCAGAAATTTTAAGATGATATTCTTTAGAACATAAAGTGATAAACTTTTGTAGTTCATGGGGAAGAACACCTGACTTTTGTGGCTCCTCTCCTGTATTAACTTGAATAAACAATGCAGGATGACGTGCTTGTTTCTGAATCTCATCTGCCAAGACCCGTGCAAGCTTAGGGCGGTCAAGACTATGAATATACTGAAAGAAAGTCACAACATCTTCCACTTTCTTTGTCTGTAATGGTCCAATAAAATGCAAATTTATATTAGGGTATTGTTTCAATAACTCAGGCCATTTCTTCACAGCCTCTTGCAATTTATTTTCTCCGAAATGTCTATGCCCCGCTTCTAATAAAACACGTATTCTTTCTTGACCCACCATTTTCGAGACAGCGATAATTTCAATATCATTATCTTCACACTCCGCCCGCGCCAAAATAGTATCTATCTCTTCCTTTATATTTTTTATATTGTTGACTGGATCACAACCTTCCATAAATACAAGTTCTCTCTTTTCTTCACCATATGTTTATGACAAGCTAATATGCTATGTCGATTCTTACAAGAAACCTATCATCTATATTTTTACCATATCGTTTTTTCATGACTGATTGCATTCTTTTGCCACATTGGAGAGTTATTTTAAATAACCTACCAGAAAAAACAGGCGTAATATTACGGGACTATAACACGCCAAACCGAGAACAACTTGCTTATGAAATGGCAGATCTATGCCAAAAGAAGAATCTTATTTTTCTTATTGGTGCCGACCCATCACTTGCTTACAAACTTGATGCAGGATTGCATATGCCTGAAAATCTTGCGTTCCATTTAGTGCGTAAAAGCATAAAGCCGAGGAAACTTGTCACACAATCTGCACATAATATCTTAGGTTTACGTAAAGCTTTAAATTACAAAGTAAATGCAGCTTTCCTATCTCCTATATATGACACCCCAAGTCACCCTCATATCCCTCCTATAAAGATACAAAGATTATCAGCATTATCCCATAAAACTAATTTACCTATTTTTGCTCTTGGCGGCATGGATGAATCACGCTTCAAACGCCTAAAGTATACGGGAATTTATGGATATGCTGGCATTAGAGATTTTAATTGACATTTTGTGGGTTTCAGTCACATTCGTAGACATTATAATTGTAGAAAATGAACATTAAGTCAGGAAAAGACATGACACCAAGACATATGTTACAAGTCATTATTATACTATTAGTAACAATTCCATTGATTTCATGTGAAAAAACTGTTTTAGAAGCGGAGTTTCCTGATAATAATACTGATGGAGGGGGAAAAAGCACAGAGCTTGGTGTTTTTGGGAATTTATCAATTACTAATTTGTTTAAAAGGAAAAAACAAGAAAAACACCCTACGTTAAATATAAATAGTTTTCTTTGGAGAGCATCACTAGATACGGTTTCTTTTATACCTCTATCTTCTGCAGACCCTATTGGTGGTACAATCATTACAGAATGGCATAAAACACCTGACAACCCCAATGAAAGGTTTAAAATAATTGTTTATATTTCTTCTAAAGTATTACGTAGTAATGGCATAAACGTAAAAACATTTCGCCAAACTAGAAAAAATAAAACTTCAGAATGGGAAAGCGATATAGTCAGTCCATTAACAAACCAGAAATTAGAAAATAAGATACTGCAACAAGCACGTAAACTTGTTCTCCTACCAACGCCTAATAAATAGACCATATGTCCACTTACCATCCACAAACGGTTGAGCCAAAATGGCAAAAGAAATGGCAAGAGGCTAATTGTTTCAAAACAGAGGAAACAGGAGATAAGAAATATTATGTTCTAGAAATGTTTCCTTATCCCTCAGGGCGGATTCACATGGGACATGTACGAAACTACGCTATGGGAGACGTCGTTGCTCGTTTTCGTAAGGCACAGGGTTTCCAAGTTTTACACCCAATGGGATGGGATGCCTTTGGAATGCCCGCTGAAAATGCAGCAATAGAAAAAAACATTCACCCTAAAGAATGGACATATAAAAATATTGCAACCATGCGTGACCAATTAAAGGCGATAGGGCTATCTATTGATTGGTCACGTGAGTTTGCTACCTGCGACCCAGAATATTATAAGCATGAACAATCTATGTTTATAGATTTTCTTGACGCAGGACTAGTAGAGCACAAAGAAAGTATCGTCAACTGGGACCCTGTAGATAATACAGTGTTGGCAAATGAACAAGTCATAGAGGGTCGTGGATGGCGTTCTGGGGCTCTGGTAGAGCAACGTCATTTAACACAATGGTTTCTTAAAATATCAGACATGGCGCAAGAATTATTAGACGGACTAGACTCATTAGAGAACTGGCCTGAAAAAGTACGTATCATGCAAAAGAATTGGATAGGAAGATCAGAGGGGCTACAAATCACTTTCAATTTAAACTCCTCTCCTGCAGGGTATGAAAAAATAGATATTTATACAACAAGGCCTGAAACACTTTATGGAGCCAGTTTTTGTGCCATATCTGCCAATCACCCTCTCGCAAATATACTCGCAGAAGACAACCAAGACCTTAAAGAGTTTATAGCACAATGTGCACAAATAGGCACGAGCGTTACCGATATTGAATCAGCAGAGAAGATTGGATTCCTAACAAATATTACGGCAACACATCCGCTTGACCAAACAAAAACATTGCCTGTATATGTTGCAAATTTTGTGCTCATGGATTATGGCACAGGTGCGCTCTTTGCCTGCCCTGCACATGACCAACGTGATCTTGATTTTGCTATCAAATATAATTTACCCATAACAGAAGTTGTGCTTCCTACGAAAACACCCCCATCAGACTTCAGAGTCATAGATAAAGCTTATACAGGCGAAGGAACAATGGTTAATTCTGGTGTTTTAAATGGCCTGACAAATCGACAAGCGTTTGAAAAAGCGTCAACACTCTTAGAAGAACGCAATCAAGCAAAACGTATGGTGAATTTCCGTCTTCGAGACTGGGGAATTTCTCGTCAAAGGTATTGGGGGTGTCCAATTCCTATTATACATTGTCACTCTTGTGGGTCTGTGCCTGTCAAAAAAGAAGACTTACCAGTCACCTTACCAGACGATGTACAATTTAATAAACCTGGAAATCCACTAGATCACCACCCCCAATGGAAACATACGAACTGCCCCTCTTGTGGCCAAGAAGCCGTGCGTGAAACCGATACATTTGATACATTTGTCGATAGCTCATGGTATTATGCTCGCTTCACCTCCCCAGAAGAAAATAACCCTACCAATACTATTGCAGCAAAAAACTGGCTACCTGTTGATCAATATATTGGTGGTGTTGAGCATGCAATTTTACATTTATTATATTCTAGGTTTTTTGCTCGTGCGATGAAAACAACCAATCATTTAGAGATTACAGAACCATTCTCTGGGTTATTTACACAAGGCATGGTGTGTCATGAAACTTTCAAAACAAAAGAAGGCATTTGGCTCTCTCCCGAAGACGCAAAAGAATATGCAGGCGACCTTATAAAAGGGGCAAGTGAAAAAATGTCCAAATCAAAGAAAAATGTCATAGACCCAACAAATATTATTGCGACATTAGGAGCCGATACGGCAAGATGGTTTATGCTATCTGATAGTCCTCCTGAACGTGACGTGTATTGGAATGAAGAAGGCGTAGACGCCGCACACCGTTTTATACAAAAATTGTGGCGAATTGTTACAAAGATAAGCGAATTAAAGTTTGATAAGAATAAAGAGATAAACCTGAGAAATCAGCAAGAAGTAGATCTAAACATACAATTAAATAAAACCATAAAAAACATTACTAATGATTTAGAGAATTTACGCTTTAATCGTGCCATCGCTCGTATTTATGAGTTAACCAATACTTTATCAACAGGAATAAAAAATAACCTTGACCCTAAATTACTTCATAAAACGGTTAGTGACCTAATTAAAATGACTAACGTTTTCATTCCACATTTCTCAGAAGAAGGGTGGCACAAATTAGGATATAAAACTTTATTAGCACAAACAACATGGCCCATCGCTGACGAAACAGTTCTCGTGGAAAATAAAATCACCCTCCCCATTCAAGTGAATGGAAAAAGGCGTGCAGAAATTTCTATAACTAAAAATGAGGATGAAGACACGATACGCCAGAAAGCCTTAACAGAAGTACATATAGAAAAAATATTAAAGGGAAAAGAGATAAAGAAAGTGATTATTATTACCAACAAAATCATTAACATAGTCATATAAGTACATGTTTAGCATCTATTCCAAATATATAAACATCATCTTCTTGAGTAGTTTCTTGTCTGCTTGTGGATTTGCACCTTTGTATTCTTTAAATCAAGGAAGTGGCTCTTTATCAACTAGATTACAAACGATAAAATTACCCATTCCTAAGAATTATACACAAAAGCTAGTCATCAATGAACTCACAAAGATAACCAACCCACTGATAAATAACCATATTTATGACTTAAAACTCTATTTTAAGGAATCTATAAATGATACACTAAATGAGCAAGATAGCGATGTTACTATACGCAGTAGCTATAATCTACATATAAAATATACGTTAAATGACTCTAAAAATAATATAATATCAAAGGGACAAAGCTATAATAAAACATCTTTTAATGAAAATGAAAATGAGTTTTTAAGCTTTCAATCTATTAACGAGGCCAAAGCAAGAGTAGCAAAAATTACAGCAGAAGAAATAGCCCAAGAACTAGCCATAATATTACACAATATTGGCTCAGAAGATAAATGAGGTCTATATGAAACTTAGAGCATACGAAGTTCCTAAATTCCTTAAAGCACCTGACCCAAATATCAATACAATTCTAGTCTATGGAAATGATATAGGTATAATATCAGAAACAACCAAACATTTTGTTCAGAATAAATTAGGCAAAGAATATAATGAAACACAATTTATAACCCTAACCACTGATATTCTATCTGAAGATCCCACACGCCTTTATGATGAAGCAGCTACAATATCTATGTTTGGGGAGTGTAAAGTCATTATGCTTGAAATGGTAACAGATAAAGAAAAGAATACTCTCGTTAGTTATTTAGACACCCCTTGTAAAAATAGTTTTCTTATTCTAACAGCTGGAAGTCTGGCGCCAACTAATGCCATCCGAAAATTAATCGAAACATGCCCGCATGCAATGGCTCTTCCTTGCTATGAAGATGATATTCAGAACTCACAAAATATTATACGCACCCACTTACAAGAAGAAGGGTTCAATATTGAACCCGATGCACTTCACCTATTCAGTGAAACTATTAGCACAAACCGTGCCCTCATACGCCAAGAATTAAATCGCCTTGTTCTGTTTATGGGTCCTCGTGGTTCAACAGAACGTGGAAGCAAAGAAACGGTTATGATTACCCGTGAAGATATTAAGAAAATCAGAGGAGATAACGATGATGTCCATATATTTGATTTCATCGATTATGTGGTTCTGGGTAACGTAAGAGAAGCAGATCTTAAAATTAACAAAATAAAACAATCTAAAAATTACCAACTTTCTAGCGCCTTTGGACAATTAAGGCGTCACTTCCAAATGTTACACCTTACGCAATTACATATTCAAGAAGGCATGAATCAAGAACAAGCACTGAAAACAGCCTTTCGCCCTCCCCTTCACTTTAAAAGACAAGATAAAGTCAAACGACAACTCAGAAACTGGTCGTTAAATAAAATAGAAACAGCATTAAATATAATTAACGATACAGAAGTCCTCACACGTCAATCACCGATGTCAAGTGAAGCACAAATTTCCTATAATTTACTACGCATCACCCGAGCCACAAAAAGATAATTTAATAATAAGTATTGAACCCCTTATTTAGTATGTTTGAGAATCTCTAAAATACTATCAAACTGTTCTAAAGAATTATACGTTATATTAATTTTGCCTTTCCCGCGATCATGGTTATGCTTTATATTCACCCGCATTCCTAAGCAATCTGCCAATTGTTCTTCTAGTCTATCTATATTACTACTCTGAACAAATTGTGATTTATGCCCACTCTCTGTCTTTTTCTTATATTCTGAAACATACCTCTCTACCATGCGCACAGAAAGATCCTCCTTCACAATACGTAAAGCTAATGTATCCGCCTCTGCAAACCCAATTAAGGCACGCGCATGGCCTGCTGTTATTTTTTCTTCCCTCAACAATTGAGCGATTAATTCACTCACTGCAGTCAACCGAAGCATATTCGCAATATGACTACGGCTTTTTCCTAATGTTTTCGCCAGTTTCTCTTGTGTATAATGAAACTCTTGCATTAATCTATGATAGGCTTCAGATTCTTCTAAAGCATTCAAATCTGTACGTTGTACATTCTCGACAATAGCAATCTCTAAAGCTTCAGAATCCTTAAAAGCACGTATCAATACAGGGACTTCTTCCATTCCTGCTTTTTTTGCAGCTCTCCACCGACGTTCGCCTGCAATAATCTCATAAGTGTCAGCCGTTAAAGGACGAACTAATATTGGTTGTAAAACACCATTTTGTTTTAAAGAATTAGCGAGGCTTTCTAACCCATCTTCTGAGAAGCGTTGACGTGGCTGATACTTCCCAGATGATAACCGTTCTACCCCAACCATTTTTACACCATATTTAGTATAATCATTCTCAGATTTGTTATACTCCTCCATAACAACATTCTTAACTTCAGAGGGGACATCCCCTATCAAAGCTGAAAGTCCACGGCCTAACCCCTTTCTTTTCTGATCACCCATTATTTTACCTTTCTACACTTTGTCTATTTAGCATCTCCGAAGCTAACCTCATATAAGCTTCACTTCCTGAACATTTATGGTCATATAATAAAACAGGCTTCCCATGTGATGGAGCCTCTGAAATACGTACATTTCTTGGAATGACAGTTTGATAAACTAATTCACCTAAATTCTTACGTATATCAGATTCCACTTCTCCAGATAAATTATTACGAGAATCAAACATTGTTAAAACGATACCCTGTATTAATAATTGTGGATTCAATGTCTCTTTCACATGCTCAATTGTTTTTAATAATTGACTTAACCCCTCTAAAGCAAAGAACTCACATTGCAAAGGAACAAGAACACCCTGCGCTGCAGATAAAGCATTTAACGTTAAAAGGTTTAGTGATGGCGGGCAATCAATTAGAATATAACTATAAATACCCGCTTCTTTCTTTTTTAATTCATCACGTAAGCGATAAATACGCGCATCATCATTTGCAAGCTCTATTTCAGCACCCAGCAAATCCATACTAGACGGGACTAAAGATAACCCTTTTACGATTGTTTCATAAACAATTTCATTTAAGGCTTTCTCTGACAACAATAACTCCAATATAGAATTATTACGATCTTCCTGGTTAACGCCTAACCCAGTGCTAGCGTTGCCCTGCGGGTCAATATCAATCAAAAGAACACGTTCTCCGATCGCAGCCAATGCTGTGCCAAGATTAATAGCTGTCGTTGTTTTACCTACCCCACCCTTTTGATTCACAACTGCTAATATATTTTGTTTCTTTACATTCATATCATTATCAGACATTCAAATACCATTCTTACATATTATTTATTCGTTCTGGTTTTTTCAATACTAAAACTTTTCCTTCAGAGCTTATCATACTATTAACCAATTCATAATCTACTTTCCAATACTGTTTTGCCACGGTCAATTCTTCTTGCCAACGCTTTCCTTTCAAGAAGAAAGCCCTTGTATTCTTACAAAAAAGTGGCGCAGACAATCCCAACAATTTATTAAGAGGTGCTAATGCTCGCGCACTGATCACGTCAAACTTTATATTGTCTACTTCTTTTATCACACCCTCAATGCGCATTTCATGGATTTTCACCTTAACACCTGTTTCTCTTGCCACCATACGAAGAAAAGCACATTTACGTGCATCACTTTCTACAAGGTGAATTTCTTTGTCTTCCTGTTCTGCCCAGAATTGGGCGATCACAAGAGCAGGAAAACCACCCCCAGACCCAAGATCTATCCATTTCTTAGCTTTTTCTGATACTATATTCAATAATTGCACGCTATCCTCAACGTGACGAGACCAGAACTGTGATAATGTTGCATCAGACACTAAATTTACCTTCTTTTGCCACCTTCCTAATAAAGCTTCATACCTCTCTAACCTTATCATTGTTTCACGTGAAACATTAAAATAACGCCTTAGGTCATCCGCTGTTTCAACTTTAATCACGAGAAGGGTTCTTTTTCACATAATGAAGTAACAAAGTTAAAGCAGCAGGAGTAATTCCTCCTATACGAGCCGCCTGTCCTAAAGTTGCCGGCTTTACCTTCGTCAATTTCTGTCTTATTTCTGTCGATAAACCAGCAAGGTTCATATAATCTATATTTTTAGATAAATGTAAGCCCTCATCACGACTAAATGCTGCAATATCAGACTTTTGTCGCCCTAAATACCCCGCATATAGCGCATCAACTTCAATTTGTTGAACAATATCCCCACGCCACGTTTTCATTTCAGGCCATATCTGTACCAATTGCTGCCATTCAATATCAGGGTACCCCAATAAATCCATTATATTTCGCCGCACTCCATCAGAGTTCACCTTTAAACCATGCTTCTGTGCTTGATTGGGCGTTAATGTCATTCCTAATGCAAGACTCTTCGCTTCTTTCAAAGCAAGTATTTTATTTTCAAACGCCTGCGCACGCTCTTTTCCAACACAGCCAATAGATAACCCTAATGGCGTCAACCGTTGATCTGCATTATCTGCACGCAACGTTAACCGATATTCAGCCCTTGCCGTAAACATACGATAAGGCTCACTTGCGCCATGAGTAACGAGATCATCGATCATCACTCCGATATACGCATCTGCTCGGTCTAAAACAAAAGGCTCACGATTCCCCTCTGCCTTTAATGCCGCATTAATACCAGCAACGACCCCCTGTCCAGCAGCCTCTTCATATCCTGTTGTTCCATTTATTTGCCCAGCAAAAAACAAGCCTTGAATACGCTTTGTTTCTAAACTATGCGAAAGCTCTCTTGGGTCAATATAATCATACTCAATAGCATAACCAGGACGCTTTATAACAACATTCTCCAACCCTCGCATCGTCTGTATAAACGCTTTCTGTGTACCTTCTGGCAACGAGGTAGATATTCCATTAGGG
This sequence comes from uncultured Rhodobiaceae bacterium, assembly GCA_964389695.1. Taxonomy (GTDB): domain Bacteria; phylum Pseudomonadota; class Alphaproteobacteria; order RS24; family RS24; genus CAYMEP01. The sequence continues at coordinate 22,351 of CAYMEP010000001.1, forward strand.
TAAACCGTATCATCATCTAGCCCTTCTGGCTCAAGAAAAATTTGATGCCTGTCTCTTTCAGGGAACCGCGACACCTTATCTTCTATAGAGGGGCAATATCGCGGCCCAACTCCCAAAATTTGCCCTGAAAACACAGGTGACTGGTCTATATTATCTCTAATAATTTTATGTGTTTTTTCATTTGTTCCCGTAATATGACAAATAGTTTGAGGCACTGTAATATTTTTAGTTAAAAAAGAAAATGCTACCGGGGTCACATCACCTGGTTGCTCAATACATTTTGAGTAATCAATTGTTTTTCCATCTAAACGAGCCGGTGTGCCTGTTTTCAGACGCCCCATTTTAAACTTAAGAGCATAAAGACGTTCTGACAGTTTCTTTGCAGGCTCTTCGCCAAACCTCCCTGCCATAATACGTTTATTTCCCATATGTATAACACCATCAAGAAAAGTTCCCGTTGTTAAGACAACAGCATCTGCCCTATAAACTATAGATTCAGAAGAAATAACGCCCTTAATCTGTTCATCAACAATATACAAATCTTCAACATCTACAGACATTACTTCTAAATTTTGCATATTCAATATTTTTTCTTGCATAGATTGTCGATATAACCTTCGATCGGCCTGTGCTCTTGGCCCTTGTACTGCCGGTCCTTTTCTAACGTTTAACAACCGAAATTGTATGCCAGATTTATCAATAACCTGCCCCATTAATCCATCTAACGCATCTATTTCTCGAACTAAATGCCCTTTTCCAATACCTCCAATAGCTGGGTTACATGACATTTCTCCAATAGTTTCAATTTTATGCGTTAATAGCAATGTATTTGCACCCATACGTGCGGCGGCAGCGGCGGCTTCACAACCAGCATGCCCTCCTCCAATAACAATAACCTCAAAATTATTTTTATCTTTTGACATACCTAACCTTGTGTAATTTCTTTTATTGTTCTTTTAACGCTAAAAAGCACTAATATGAAAGGCTTAAATTGTTTCACGTGAAACAATTGTTATTTACCAATACAAAAATCTCGGAAAACAATATCGAGGAGAACTTCAACATCAAATTTCCCTGTTATACGACCCAAAGCATGTGCAGCCACACGAATATCTTCTACAATTAATTCAGGGTGTACAAACCCTTTGCTAGGAACAGACTTCAAAGCCATAAGAACCTCTTCTAATGCTTCCCTATGCCTAGTGCGTGTTAATGCTGGCATTTCACTAACCCCAAACCTTTTCTGAACTTTCTCTTCTAATATGTGAATAAATTCATCCATACCCTGTCCTGTTTTAACAGACAAAGAATAAATATTTTTAAAGAAAGGAGTGTTTTCTATATTTTTTGAATCAAGAGAAGAAATATCTGCTTTATTTGCCACACAAATATCACCCTCTTGCCACATGTTTTTCATATTATCTAATTCAACGGAGTTAATTTCACGATCAGGAGAAAATACAAAAATACGCATATCTGCTTCTTTCGCTTTTTTGCGTGCCCTTTTAACCCCTTCCTTTTCAATAACTTCTTTTGTTTCTCTTAGCCCCGCCATATCAGATAATAAAACAGGAATACCATTTAGGTTTATGCTTATTTCAATGATATCTCGTGTTGTCCCTTCTTGTTCTGTAACAATTACAACATCTTTGTTGGCTAACGCATTCAAAAGACTAGACTTTCCAACATTTGTTATTCCTGTAATTGCAACTTCTACTCCATCTCTTAAAACTTGCCCTCTTGTATTTTCACTATGATCTTTTATTTCGTCGCGTAATTGTATAACATCCAATAAAGCTTCTTTACCAATTCCACCTGGTAATTCTTCATCGGCAAATTCTATATCTGCCTCTAAATGAGCTAAAGCTGTCATTAACTTCTGACGCCATGATTCATATAATTTTCCTAAAGCCCCTCTCATTTGCCTTACGGCTTGTTGTTGTTGCGCATAACTTTGAGCATTAATCATATCTGCCACTCCTTCAGCAGATGTAAGGTCCATACGTCCGTTTAAAACAGCCAAACGAGTAAATTCTCCTGCCTGTGCTAACCTAACCCCTTTTTGGGTCTCTAGTGCGCTTAAAACGCTTTCTATAACAGCTTGTCCTCCATGAAGATGTAGTTCAACCATATCTTCACCTGTATAAGATCGTGAATGTGGAAAAAACAATACTAATGCTTCATCTAAAATATCGTCATTTTCTGGATTATATAAAGGAGAGAAATGTGCAAATCTAGCTTTTGGAACAGGAGCCTTTATCAATGTTTCTAGAATATTTGATGCTTTTTCACCAGAAATACGAACAATCGCGATTGCTCCTTTTCCTTTTGGAGTAGATAAAGCATAAATAGTCATAAAATATCCTCCAATGAGGTATCTCGTATTATGTATTCATTGAATCAAAAAATTCATCATTACATTTTGTTTGTTTCATTTTCTCTAACAAAAATTCAATTGAATCTACAGTACCCATAGGGTTTAAAATACGACGTAATACATATATTTTTGATAGCATTTTTTTATCAATTAATATTTCTTCTTTTCGTGTTCCAGATTTTAATATATCAATAGCAGGAAACACACGTTTATCAGATATTTTACGATCTAATACAATTTCAGAATTACCTGTACCTTTAAATTCTTCAAATATGACTTCGTCCATACGACTACCCGTATCGATAAGTGCTGTAGAAATGATTGTTAAAGATCCTCCTTCTTCTATATTACGTGCAGCACCGAAGAAACGTTTTGGTCTTTGTAAAGCATTTGCATCTACTCCACCTGTAAGTACACGTCCCGAAGAAGGAACAACTGTATTATAGGCACGTCCAAGACGTGTAATAGAATCTAGTAAAATAACAACATCACGTTTATGTTCTACTAAACGTTTTGCTTTTTCAATTACCATTTCTGCGACTTGAACATGACGAATAGCTGGTTCATCAAATGTAGAATAAACAACTTCTCCTTTTACAGAACGTTGCATATCTGTAACTTCTTCTGGGCGTTCATCAATCAATAATACAATTAAATAACATTCTGGATGATTTTTAGAGATAGATTTTGCAATATTTTGCAAAAGAACTGTTTTTCCTGTACGAGGAGGAGCTACTACAAGAGCTCTTTGTCCTTTTCCTAAAGGAGCAACGATATCAATAACTCTATTAGATTTATCTTTTTCTACTGAATCATTTAATTCCATTAAAAGGCGTTCATCAGGATAAAGAGGCGTTAAATTATCGAAATTTATTTTATTTAAAGATTTGTCTGTATCTTCATAATTTATTTTATTTACTTTTAATAAAGCAAAATAACGTTCTCCATCTTTTGGCCCTCTAATATCTCCCGTAACAGTATCTCCTGTGCGTAAAGAGAAACGACGAATTTGTGAAGGACTAATATATATATCATCAGGACCAGGAAGATAATTAGTAGAGAAAGAACGTAAGAAACCAAATCCATCTTGTAGAATTTCTACTACACCTTCTCCTATAATCTCATATCCTTGTTCAGCACATTCCTGTAAAATAGAAAAAAGAATATCTTGTTTACGCATCGTAGATGCACCTTCAACATTATATTGTTTTGCAACTTCTAATAATTCTGTTGGTTTTTTTAGTTTTAAATCTTGTAGTTTTATTTGTTTCATAGATTTACAATCAAACTTGTTTAAAAAAATATATATATGAGGGAAAAAGAACTGTAATACTTATACGTAAATTTACTTATATTATAAAAATGGTTTTATAACAACCATTAACACAATAATTATTGTTAAAATAGGAGGTATTTCATTTATAATTCTAAAGAATCTACTTGTTTTTGGTGTTTTTCCTAATAAGAATTTTTTATGCCAAGAAATAAGAAGAATTTGATAGATAAAAAGTATAAAAACACATAATAATTTTATAAACATCCATATTGGAACAGGTAAAAAAATTATTGAAATATAAAATAATAATAATCCTAGAAATAAAGTTAATAACATTGAAGGTATTAAAATAAAATTTATTAACTTTTTTTCCATTATTTCAAAAATTTTTATAGGGTTATTATTTTCGTAACTTTCTGCATGATAAACAAAAATACGCGGAAGATAATATAGTCCTCCCATCCAAAACATAACAAATATAATATGTAATGCTTTCAAGAAAGATTGATAATTACCTATCCATTCATTCATATTTATGTTCCATAATTTCTAATAATATTTAAAAGATATTCTACATTTTTTATGGGTGTTTTAGGTAGAATACCATGACCAAGATTAAAAATATGTCTACGTCCTTCCATAATTTTTAGTATTGAGTGAACCTCTTTTTCTAAATTATGTTCTTCTTCTAATAATATTTTATTACTTAAATTACCTTGTAAAACTATATTTTCATCTATTTGATTTACAAGCCATTCCAAAGAAACACTTTCATCAACACTTATTCCATTAACTTCTGTAATAGTAGAAAAATCTTTATATAGATTTCCAATACCTCTGGGGAAGCCAATAATCGGGACAGTTACATTTTTTTCTCTTAATTTTTTTACAATAATTTTGATAGGTTCAAGACAAAAATCTTCATAATTTTTATAAGAAAGTGATCCTGCCCAAGAATCAAATAATTGTAAAACTTCTGCACCAGCTTCTACTTGTTTTTCTAAATAAGAAACTGTATTTTCTATTAAAATATCAATAATTTTTTTAAATGCTTTTCTATCATTTTTCATTAATTCTAATGCAGGTTCTTGTCCAGCAGTAGATCTTCCAGCAATCATATAAGAAGCAACAGTCCAAGGGGCTCCTGCAAATCCAATTAAACTAGTTTCTTTAGGTAAACTTATTTTTAATTTTTCAATAGTTTTATAAACTGGATCTAGTATTTCATGTATATTTTTTTTTTCTAATTCATCTATATTTTTAATAATATTTAATCTAGGTCCTTCTCCTTCTACAAACCAAAGATTTTGTCCCATTGCATTAGGAAGAAGAAGAATATCTGCAAATAATATTGCAGCATCAAAATTAAATCTTCTTATTGGTTGTAAAGTAATTTCAGTTGCATAATCTGGATTGTAACATAGTTTTAAGAAACCTCCTGATTTTTTTCTTAATTCTCTATATTCAGGAAGATATCGTCCTGCTTGTCTCATAAGCCATATAGGAGGAATTTGATTTATATTTTTTTCGTAGAAAACGGAAAGTAGATTTTTCATAATATTTTGTAATCTTTCTTCTATAGTATTAAATATATTAAATAGAAGTAGTTGTAGTGTAATGGAATTTCAGTGGATAATTTTTTTTTATAGACTTATTAAAAATAGAATACATACTTTTATTTAAAAGTAATTATAAAGTTATTCCATAAATTTATTTTTCTGTTTAATATCATGTTCTTACATATAGATGAATTACGTTAATTATGTTAATAAAAACTTTTACTTTTTATTAACATAATTCATATGGTGTTACTTTAACTTTATTAAAGTGTGTAAAAAGTATATAATAATAAACTTATTATGGGTATAATTATTATTCATTTTAATAAAATGTACTGTTATGCTTGTTATTAACATAATTCACATTAATGATTTAGACTAAAGCTTTTTATAATGGAAAAAACTTTTCATATCTATTTAGTATCTGATGGTACAGGAGAAACGATTAATGCTATATCTCGTGCAGTATGTGCAAGGTTTAATAATATAAAAGAAATTGAACATTATTATGGCTTAGTGAGGTCTCCAAAACAATTAGAACGTGTGATAAAAGATATAAAATTAATACCAGGGCCTGTTTTGTTTAGTATAATTGACCAAGACTTATCTTCTGAATTACAAAAGATATGTAAATTTCTTGAAGTACCCTGTATTTCTGTTTTAGACTCTTTTATAAATACTCTAGGTAATTATCTTAATGTTGAGATAAAAGGACAAGCAGGAATACAACATAAACTTTCACAAGAATATTTTAATCGTATTGATGCGCTTAATTTTGCGATTACTCATGATGATGGACAAAATCAAGATAATTTGAAAAATGCAGATATTGTTTTAGTGGGAGTAAGTAGAACGTCTAAAACACCTACTTGTATGTATTTAGCAAATCGTGGAATAAAAGTTGCGAATGTTCCTTTTATACGTAATAATAGTGCGTCTACCAAAAGTTTTGAGACGTTAAAAGGGCCTTTGATTATAGGCTTAACGGTTTCTTCTGATCGTTTACGTCAAATTCGTAAAAATCGTTTACTATCTCTTCACGAAGAAACAGAAACAGACTATGTAGACTTAGATATGCTAAAATTAGAAACATCAGAAGCAAGACGTTTCTTTCTAAGGAATCATTGGCCAATTATTGATGCTTCTCGTCGTTCTATTGAAGAAACCTCAACGACTATTTTGAATATTTATCAAGACTGGAAAAGAAAAAAGAAAAATGACTTCGTTAATTCAGAATATTAAACCTCCTCTTATACTTGCTTCTAGCAGTGAAATACGTGCAAATATTCTAAGACAGGCGGGTATAGAGTTTTCTATATGTCCTACGGGCATTAATGAATCTCATTTGAAGAATGCATTAGGTAAGCAAGGAGAAAAACTTTGTATCTCCTTGGCAATTGAGAAGGCAAAATCGTTGAACAAAAAGGCATTTGTTCTTGGAGCAGACCAAGTGCTAATTTGTGACGATAAACTTTATGAAAAGCCAAAGAATATTGTAGAAGTGAAAGAAAACTTGAAAGCACTTAAAGGAAAGACACATCATTTATTTAGCGGGTTGGCTTTATATAATTCTGGAGAATTGCTTTGGAGTTTCAGTGACATAGCATCTTTAACCATGAGAGACTTTTCTGATAAATTCTTGGATTCCTATTTATTGCAATATGGTCATAATGTTCTATCCTCAGTAGGAGGGTACCAGTTGGAATCTGGAGGTGTTCATTTGTTCGAGAGCATTAAAGGAGATTATTTTACAATTTTAGGATTACCCCTACTGCCCTTATTGTCTATATTACGTAAACATAATATAATAATAACATGACTTATAGAGCGGGTATTATTGGATTTCCGGTGGCACAATCACGTTCACCTTACATCCATGAGTTTTGGTTGCAGAAACATGGCATTAAGGGGTCTTATGAAAAATTTGATGTTGCGCCAGATAATTTTGAGTCTTTTGTGCGCCATTTGTGTCAAACGGGATATTCAGGGGTTAATATAACAATTCCTCACAAAGAATCTGCTTTTAGAATTTCAGATGATTCTGATGAATTAGCAACAATGCTACAAGCCTCTAACACATTGATTTTTAATGATAAGAAAATAATCGCTAGAAATACAGACGGTATGGGGTTTATCTCTGGGCTTAAAAAACAAAGTAATTTATGTGCGGAATGGTATTTAAAGCCTGCTTTGATCCTAGGTGCGGGAGGTGCTGCAAAGGCAATCGTTTTTGCTTTGGCAAAGGCTGGCGTGCAAGAAATTCGTATGGCGAACCGCTCTATTGAAAAAATTAAATCTTTTGAATTATTGTTGAAAAATACGAAAACAAAACTAGTAACTGTTGAATGGGATCAACGTGAATTTGTACAGGAAGATATTGGCTTGTTGGTAAATACAACGAGTCTTGGTATGGTAGGGAAACCGGAATTGATAATGGATTTGTCTTTATTGGCTCACGATGCGGTTGTTTATGATATTGTTTATGTGCCCCTAGAGACCTCATTGTTGGCACAGGCTCGGAAGAAAGGGCATATTTGTGTAGATGGTTTGGCAATGTTATTACACCAAGCTTCACCGGGGTTTGAGGCTTGGTCTGGGGTATATCCTGAGGTTACAGATTCTTTGAAGCATCATGTGTTAGGCACTTTTTAGGAAAAAATTATGTTACTCATTGGTTTAACGGGGTCAATTGCAGTGGGAAAAACAACGGTAGCGAAGCTGTTTTCTCATGAGTCTATCTCTGTTTATGATGCAGATTCTATGCTGCATGAACTATATGCAAAAGGTGGTAAGGCGGTTCAAGCGATACAAGAGCGATTTCCAGAAGCAATTATAGAAGGTTGCGTTGATCGTGCCCGTTTGTCAGACTATGTTATTGCCGATCTAAATTGTTTGGCTGAGATTGAATCAATAACCCACCCTTTATTATACGATAGTAAGGTTAAGTTTTTGCAAGAACAATCCAACGCTAATGCTAAAATGGTTGTTTTGGATATTCCTCTTTTATTTGAAACACAAACCCAAAATAGTGTGGATGTGGTTATTGTTGTTGATGCTACTTATAAACTACAAAGAGAAAGAGCTCTAGAGCGCCCTTTTATGACAGAAGAAAAACTATCTATAATCTTAGGAAAGCAGGTGCCACAGGAAGAAAAATGTAAAAAAGCAGATTTTATTGTAGATAATTCTGGCTCTGTTGAAAATACACATAGGCAAGTGCGAGAAATTATCTTATCTTTACGTAAGAAGAAAGCGAGAATGTGGCTGTCAGATCAATATAATGAAGTGAGAATGTAGTGCGTGAAATTATATTAGATACAGAAACAACAGGGCTTGACCCTAATCAAGGTGATAGAGTTGTTGAGATTGGTTGTGTTGAGCTTATCAATAAAATTCCCACGGGGAATGTGTTCCAATGCTATTTAAACCCAATGGCAAAGATGTCAAAAAAGGCTTCTGAAATTACAGGTTTAACAGACTTGTTTTTGAAAGATAAACCGCTTTTCTCTAGTAAAGCGCAAGAGTTCTTAGAGTTTATTTCCGATAGCGTTTTGGTGATTCATAATGCGAATTTCGATATGAAGTTTTTAAACCATGAATTAGGTTTATTAGGGTTGCAGTCTTTATCCATGGAGAGAGTTGTTGATACATTGGTCATAGCGCGCCGTAAATTTGTAGGGGCGGCTAATAGTCTAGACGCATTGTGTCGCCGTTTTGATATTAATAATGATGAAAGAGAAAAGCATGGCGCATTGTTGGATTCAGAGTTATTAGCTGAAGTCTATTTGCATTTAATGGGTGGGCGCCAAACAGGGCTTTCTTTCACAGAAACCAATATATCAAACGTTAAAAATGTAAAAAATACAAACTCAACACAAGCACAGAAACGTCCAGATGCTTTGCCTTCGCGGTTGTCTATCGAAGAACAAAAAGCACATTTAGCTTTTTTAGAATCATTTCCTGTAAAAGCTAAATGGCTTATGTCAAAATTTGATACTTAATGATTTAAATCATTAAGATGGTTTTTCTGCACTTTCTTGTTTTGCGGCATGTATTGCTGCAAAGTTAATAGGGTCTAACATGAGAGGTGGCAGATTTGCATCACGCGTTACATCACTTAGAATACGACGCAAGAAAGGGAACAAAAGATTTGGTGCGTCTATGTTTAGAACGACATCATATGCGTCTTCTGGTAGGTTTTGCAATTTGAAAATACCAGAATAACTTAACTCAATAATAAATACGGTGTCTTTTTCTGTATGAGCTTTTGCTGTTACAGATAAACAAGTTTCATAATTGTCGTCAGAGTGTTGTTCTGTTTTTATGTCTATGTTTAAATCAATATCAACACTAGGTTTTTTGTTTTCTGCGACCTGGTCTGTTGCCATGTTTTCAAAAGATAAGTCTTTGATATATTGTTTTACGAGACGAACACTGGGTTTGTTTTCTTGATTGCTAGGTTTGTTTTTCGTTGTCTTTACTGGTTTGTTTTTCGTTGTTTTGGCCATTTTTTTCCCCTTGTTTAGTTTTTGTTTACTTTATGTTCTGCGTCAATTACATCACCTTGTTTTATATGTTCAGTCTTAGCTTTGTGTTTTTTTGTTTGGAAATTAGAAAATGTTTCATAAGAAAAATTCTTTATGTTGTTTTTTATTATATTTATAATTGCACTTCTAATAGGTTTTATGAGAATTATAAGGGCTATAATATCTGTAAGAAACCCAGGAATAATGAGTAGAATCCCTGCTAGAATTGTAAGAAATACGTGTCCTAAGTTTTTTTCCTTATTTATATTATTATTTATGTTTACTGTATTATGGCGCATGATTTTTATACCAATTGTGCCCGTTAATATAAATAGAATTATTGTAATTCCAGCGCCAATTAAGGAAGCAATTCTTATTGTGAAAAATATTTCTATAATAGATACGCAAATTATCAATAAGGTAACTTTTCGAGATATCATTCTTTTTCCCTTAAACGTCTGTACTTTATTTTTGTCTTCTATTAGGATTTTATAAAACTGTTTAATATACTTTTCATTGAAGAAGTTCTATTATAAATATATGGTTTAATTTTATTTTTTCAAGGGGATAAGCATTAATATTTTACATTTGGTTCTTTTAAGTGTTCTTATTATCATCATTTTAAAATTACGTTCTGTTCTGGGTTCTGCAGGTGAGGAGACGGATGTAGAGCGTTCTCGGGTGGTTAGGAATAAGCCAGAATTGCGCCTAGTAAAAGATTCTCTTGCTTCGCCAATAGATCAGTTTGTGCAATCACTTGCTGTATTGGATAAGGAGTTCTCTCAAGATGATTTCTTACAGAAAGCACAAATAGTATACAAAATGATTATGAAGGCTTATATAGATGGTGACAGAAAAACTTTACAGTCTTTTATGTCAGAAGATGTGTTAGAGCAGTTTGAAAAGAAAATAAAAAAATATGAAAAGGCTGGGAAATTTATAGAAATAATATCTTTATCTATTTCTAAGTCTACAATTGATGATTTTGACTTGTTAGAGAGTTGTGCTGATATTAAAGTTCATTTTACTGGTGTTATGAAATATACTATAGAAAAAGACAAAAAGAAGTCTGTAAGTAAAGAAGATGCTATATCGGATTTATGGGTGTTTAGAAGAGACTTTAAGCAGAAGAAATCTAAAAACTGGATATTAATATCTGCAAAACAGAAAAAACAGAAAGTATATGATGCGTAAGGCGAAATTAGAAAGAGAAACAAAAGAAACAAAAGTTCAGGTATCTTTGAATTTAGACGGTACGGGGGAATATGATATTTCTACGGGAATTGGTTTTCTCGACCATATGTTAGAACAATTATCACGCCATTCGTTGATAGACCTGAAGGTTAGAGCGCAAGGTGACTTGCATATTGATTTTCATCATACAACTGAGGATACAGGTATTGTGATTGGGGAGGCAATTCATAAAGCTTTGGGGGACTTCAAAGGAATTACACGTTATGGTTCAGCGTTGATCCCGATGGATGAAACCTGTAGTCGTGTTGTTTTGGATATTTCTCAACGTCCTTATTTAGTTTGGGATGTAAAGTTTAATAATGCAAAATTAGGAGACATGGATACGGAACTTTTTAAAGAATGGTTCCAAGCGTTTGCACAAGGGGCTGGCATTACCTTACATGTTGATAATTTATATGGTGAAAATAATCATCATATAATTGAATCTTGTTATAAGGCACTTGCGCGCTCTTTACGGCAAGCAATAGAGGTTGATACCCGTAAGGCGGATTCTATTCCGTCTACCAAGGGTGTTCTGGGGCGTTAATGCGTGTTGCTATTATTGATTATGGGTTGGGTAATTTGCGTTCTGTGCAAAAATCTTTTGAGTATGTCGGCTCTAAGAAGAAATATGAAATTTGGGTTGGTAACGATTATAAAGAGTTACAGAAGGCTGACTATATTGTTTTGCCAGGAGTTGGTTCATTTGGCGATTGTATTGCTGGTCTTGGTTCTTTAGGGGGAGTTAAGGATACTTTGATTGAGTTAGTTTTGGAGAAGAAACGTCCTTTCTTAGGAATTTGTGTTGGTATGCAGCTTATGGTGGAGCATGGTTTCGAATATGGTAGACATGAAGGCTTAGGTTGGTTGTCTGGTGATGTTAAACCTTTGTCCTCTGATGAAAAACCTATATTAAAGATTCCACATATGGGATGGAATGAGTTGAATATTTGTCAGGAACACCCTGTCCTTGAAGGATTGGCGGGGAAGGATGTCTATTTTGTACATTCCTTTGCGGTGAATTTAGAGAATGAAAACAATATGTATGCAAAGGCAAGTTATGGACAGGATTTCTGTGCTGTTATGGGTAAAGATAATATGATCGGGACACAATTTCACCCAGAAAAGAGCCAAGAGGTTGGTCTTAAGCTAATTTCTAATTTCTTGGAATGGTCTCCATGATTATCTTTCCAGCGATAGATTTAAAACAAGGAAGCTGCGTGCGTCTCGAGCAAGGTGATATGGATCGTGTGACTGTATTTAATGATAACCCAGTATCACAGGCAAAAGAATTTGCACAGCAAGGGTTTAAACATTTACATTTGGTAGATTTAAATGGTGCTTTTGAAGGGGGAGCAGTTAATGCGGAGTCTGTTGAGAAAATTCTTGCGGCGAAAAGAGATGATATATTTGTACAATTAGGGGGCGGCATTAGAGATCTTAAAACAATTGCTTTCTGGCTAGAAAAAGGTTTGTCACGGGTTATACTTGGTACTGTCGCTGTACAGAACCCCGATTTAGTTAAAGAAGCTTGTCGGTTGTTTCCTGATAAAGTTGCTGTTGGTATTGATGCGCGCTCAGGTTATGTTGCGGTTGAGGGGTGGGCAGAGTCGAGTAATGTAAAGGCTCTGGACTTGGCAAAACAATTTGAAGATTCAGGGGTGTCTGCGATTATCTATACTGATATTGACCGTGATGGTATGTTGCAAGGAGTTAATTTGGGGGCGACATTAGATTTGGCACGGGCGGTTTCTATTCCTGTGATTGCCTCTGGGGGGGTGTCTTGTGTTGAAGATATAGTTGCTTTACAAAATTTAGAAGCAGAGGGTGTCTCAGGTGTGATTTCTGGTCGTGCGTTATATGATGGACGTATAAACATTCCGGAGCTTCTCAATCTTGAGGGAGTTATTTAATGCTAAAGATACGTATAATCCCTTGTTTGGATGTGCATGATGGGCGGATTGTAAAAGGGGTACAGTTTGTTGATTTGGTAGATGCTGGAGACCCTGTGTCTGTGGCTAAGGCTTATGAACAAGCGGGCGCAGATGAACTATGTTTCTTGGATATTAGCGCTAGTCATGAAGGACGTAAAACAATAATCGATATTGTTAGACAGGTTGCGGATCAATGTTTTATGCCTATGACCGTAGGAGGTGGTGTATCTTGTGTTGAAGATGCGCGAAATTTGTTATTAGCTGGTGCGGATAAAGTTGCTTTAAATACGGCCGCTATAAACAACCCTGATTGTATTTATGATATTTCTACTAAGTTTGGTGCACAATGTGTGGTTGTTGCCATGGATGTAAGGAAGGTGGATGAGAATAGATGGGAAATCTTTACTCATGGTGGACGTACAGAAACGAAAATTGAGGCAGTTGGATTTGCCTGTGATATAGTGGCTCGTGGTGCTGGAGAAATTTTATTAACCTCTATGGATAGAGATGGTACAAAACAGGGATTTGATTTAGATATTACGAGACAAATATCAGATGCTGTTTCTGTTCCTGTTGTTGCTTCAGGTGGGGTGGGTAATCCTATGCATTTTGTAGAAGGTATAAAGCAAGGTCATGCAAATGCAGTTTTAGCTGCATCTATTTTCCATTTTGGTGAATTTACTATTAAAGAAGCTAAAAGGATTATGGCAGAAGAAGGAATCCCTGTTCGTTTATAAAAAATATGGTGGTGTGTTATGGATAAGAATAAACAATTAATTTTATCAGGTTTATTTGAAACAATTTGTCAAAATAAGAATAAGGATGTGGATATATCGTATACGGCATCTTTATTGGCAGGAGGTGTAGAAACTGTTGGGCGTAAATTTACAGAAGAGTCTGTAGAAGTATTGATTGCAGCCTTGCAAGGAGACCGTCAAGAGGTAATAAAAGAGTCTGCGGATGTCTTGTATCACTTGTTAGTTTTGTTGTGCCGTATGGATATATCTTTATATGATGTTTTTGATGAATTAGCCAGACGGCAGAATGTTTCTGGTTTGGAAGAAAAAGCTAATCGGTAGTTATGTTATGCAAGATAAACAATCCCCTTATCATCGTTTTTCTTCTGTAGAATGGGGTGAGTTACGTAAAGATATGCCTCTTTTTTTAACAGAAGAGACATTGAAAGGTTTAAGAGGGGTTGGAGAAACGGTATCACTTCATGAAGTTGAGCAAGTTTATTTGCCATTATCTCGTTTATTAAATCTTTATGTGGAAGCTAGCCAAGGTCTTTTTCGTGTGACGAATAGTTTTTTAGGCCGTGAAAAGAAAGTGCCTTATATCATTGGTATTGCTGGATCTGTGGCCGTTGGTAAAAGTACGACATCTCGGATATTAAAGGCTCTTTTATCTGGTTGGGCTAGTCATCCCCATGTAGAGTTAGTGACAACAGATGGTTTCTTATTACCGAATTTAGAATTAGAGAAAAGAAACTTAATGTCACGTAAAGGGTTCCCAGAGAGTTTTGATTTATCTGCTGTATTGTCCTTCTTAACGGATATTAAATCAGGTGCCGAGAAAGTTCTTGCTCCTGTTTATTCACATGTTCATTATGATGTTATGGAGAATGAGACATTAACTATTACATCTCCTGATATTTTAATTGTTGAAGGGTTGAATGTTCTGCAAACAGCAAAATTAGATATGGAAGGTTCCGATATACCATTCGTTTCCGATTTCTTTGACTTTTCAATCTATATTGATACAGATAGTCAAATTATAGAAAAATGGTATGTAGAACGTTTTTTGAATTTACGATCCACAGCATTTAGAGAAAAAGATGCTTATTTCCAGCGTTATTCTGATTTAAAAGATGAGGAAGCAAGAAAAATAGCCTTAGATATTTGGGAAAAGACTAATCTAGTTAATTTACAAAAGAATATATTACCGACTAGAGGTCGTGCGAATTGTATTTTGCACAAAGGGGAAGATCATCATATCGATGAAGTATTCTTACGAAAATTATAAATTATATCTTTAGGGCGGAGGGAACATTTTTAAATCGTGCACCCATATGTGTAATGACTTCACTCGCAGCTAGAACGCCACGTTCACCACTTTGTTTTGCTGATTTATTGAGAGCATACCCTGAAAGGAATCCGGCGGCAAACTGATCTCCAGCGCCTGTAAGATCGATAATGTTCTTTACAGAGGTCGCTGGAACCTCATAAACCTCATTTTTATGAATAATGATTGCACCTTTTTCTCCTAAAGTGATGACACCTTCTTGATTACAGTGTTTCATGGCTGTGATACAGTCCCCAATTGAGGTGGACTTAAACATTGCCATCGCTTCGCTTTCATTAGAAAGTATTATATCTATATAAGTTTTGGTGAGGTGTTTTAATGTTTCATGATGGCGCTGGACACATAGGGCATCTGATAAGGATAATACGGTTTTCCCATTATGCTTATGTACGATATCACAGGCTTTTATGAGTGCATCTTTTCCATGTTCTGAGTCAAACACATAACTTTCAGAAAAGAAATAGGCAGAGTTAGATAATATATCTTCACAAATATCATCAGTCGTTATATGTGCTGCTGCACCTATAAAGGTGTGCATTGTTCGTTCACCATCTGGTGTAATGAGAATGATACAATGCCCCGTTGGTTGATCATCTATGTAATGATTAGTAAGATTTACTCCGAGTCGTTCCATATCTTTTGTAAAGTATTCTTTATGGCTATCATTTGAAAGTTTGCCTATAAATGCAGTTTTTAGTCCCATTTCTGCTATGCCAGCGATACTATTGGCAACGGAACCTCCAGCAGTAATTGTTTCTGGTTTAATGTTCTTAAGAAGGTTTTTAGAGGTTGTTTCATCAATAAGCATCATTGTTGACTTTTTTGACCCCAGTGCCTCTAGTTCAGAATCTGAAACTTGTGCAGATATATCAACAAGAGCGGCACCCATACCTGTTATATGAATTTTTTTTTCTATCATGTGACAAACATAATATATTTATGTTACTATAGACAAGAGTATATTTAATAAATAAATTATACTAAATTTTAATGATATAAAACCTTATTTATGAAACGTATGAATCTTTCAAAGCTATTCCTAATTCTTTTGTCTTTTAATCTGGTATCTTGTTTCTTGATAGAAGAGAAAGACGTATTTGCGCCTATTGTAAATTATGAAAAAGATTATAATATTAAAATAGATCATATAAGAAATTTAAAAATAAATTACATTCCTGATTTAATATGGAATGAAGGTGATGTTAAAGTTATCCAATATGAAGGACATTTAGGAAAATCTAGAATACCAGAATGTACTTTGTTGATTTTCTTAGATTCTGAAGGCAGTATAGTGCATTCGGAAGAAAGAAAATTAGTAAAGAGCCGTAAATTTAAAGAGAAGAGTTGCTTGTTATTATGGCAGCGTGCGTTTTAATTTATGGTTGTTTTATCTGGATAATGACATAAATCATTCACAACACAAGCGAGACAATTTGGTTTGCGTGCTTTACAAATATAGCGCCCGTGGAGTATGAGCCAGTGATGAGAATTGACACGGTAAGGAGAAGGGATATTCTTATCGAGTGCTTTTTCAACCTCAATAACATTTTTCCCAGGTGCTAGGCCTGTTCTATTAGAAACTCTAAAAACGTGAGTGTCTACAGCAAAAGTTTCAGCCCCAAAGCCAATGTTGAGGACAACATTAGCTGTTTTGCGTCCGACTCCGGCTAATTCTATGAGTGCGTCTCTGTCATTTGGAACTTTACTGTTATGTTTTTCTATTAATTGTTGAGATAGAAGATATACATTTTTAGCTTTATTACGGAATAGTCCAATTGTTTTAATATAATTCCGTATTCCCTCTTCTCCTAATGCGACCATCTTTTCTGCTGTATCTGCATGATTAAATAGTGGTTTTGTAGCTTTATTGACGCCTTTATCTGTGGCTTGCGCAGATAGGACAACGGCTACAAGTAATGTAAATAAATTAACATATTCTAACTCCCCTTTGGGTTCGGGGTTTTGTAATTCTAAACGTGCAAGAAATTCATTTATTTGTTTAGGTAGCATTTTTTTTGATAATTTGTTTCTTGGTAATTTCTAATTGGTCGTTAAATTCATAAATTAAAGGCTGCCCTGTCTCAATTTCAGTTTGAAGTATTTCTTCGGTACTCATATCCTCAAGTGACATAATTAAAGCACGTAAAGAATTCCCATGTGCGGCAATTAGAATATTATTTCCATTCTTTATTTCGGGTTTAATATGTTCTTGGAAATAAGGAAGTACTCGTTCTGCAGTATCTTTTAGGCTTTCCCCTGAAGGAGGGGGAATATCATAGGAGCGTCGCCATTGGTGAACTTGTTCGTCACCCCATTTCTTGCGAGCATCATCTTTATTTAATCCTGATAGGTCGCCATAATCTCGTTCATTTAAAGCTTGATTAAATATTATTTGTAAATTTTCTTGTTCCAATTCTTGTAAGACTATTTTACAAGTTTTTTGGGCCCGCCGTAGAGCTGACGTAAAGGCAACATTAAACTTTATTCCTAAGGCTCCTAAAGATTTTCCAGCAGAATGTGCTTCTTGCACGCCTTTTTTTGTTAGGTCAGGGTCGCGCCATCCTGTAAAAAGGTTTTTTTCATTCCATTCGCTTTGTCCATGTCGGATAAGGACTAACTGATTCATTTTTACCTCTTGTTTGTTAAACTAGACCCAACACGTCAGTCATTGAATATAGACCTGCTGTTTGTTTCTGTGCCCAAAGAGCTGCAGTGATTGCCCCTTGTGCAAAAATATCTCTACTTTGTGCATGATGACCTAAAGTAATATATTCTGCTTCACCTGCAATGATAACTTCATGATTTCCTATAACATTACCACCTCTTAAACTAGCAAAACCAATTTGGTTCTCTTGTCTTTCCTGTGATATTCCTTCACGTGCTTTGATTGCATTGTCTTCAAGATTTATATTACGGCCATTAGCAGCGGCTTCTCCTAGTAAAAGAGCTGTTCCAGAAGGAGAATCTAATTTATGTCGATGATGCATTTCAATAATCTCAATGTCCCATTTTGAGTCAAGAGTCTTTGTTGCCTTCTTAACTAACTCTGCCAATAGATTGATACCAAGACTCATATTTCCTGATTTCACAATAATTGCTCTATCGGTTGTGTCTTTTATTTCTTTATTTTGTTCTTCTGTAAATCCTGTTGTGCCAATAATGTGCACTAACCCTCTTTCTGCAGACATTCTGGCAAGGTTAATCGTAGATTCTGGTGTTGTGAAATCTAAAATACCATCGACATTATCTAATATTTCTCTGGGTTGATCAAAAACATACACATCTTTACCGAGTGGTTTTCCAACGTCCTCATGTCCAGTATATTCTAGTCCTGCTATAAGCTCCGTCTCATGATTCTCTTGAATCAACCTTGTGAGTGTTTGACCCATTCGTCCCATACAACCATTTACAACCAGTCTCATCATTATTGGTTAAACTGTTTATTAAAATTATTTGTTTCAGGATACATCGATAGATCTATATCTTCTGCAAATTCTTTTAGTAATTTTCTTTGGTTGCGTGATAGTTTTTTTGGAGTCTCAATAGAAATCTTTACATATAGGTCGCCATATTGTCGGCTATTTAATATAGGCATACCTTTGCCGCGCAAACGAAACTGTTGTCCGTTCTTTGCTCCTTCTGGAATGGAGACTTTAATGAGTTTCCCGTCCATTAGAGGTACTTCTATTGAGTCACCTAGGGCAGCTTGTGTCATAGTGATGGGTGTACTGCATAATAGATCTGCACTTTGTCTTTTTAGATAACCATGTTTTTGTATAGACATAAACACATATAAGTCACCTTGTGGCCCACCACGGCGTCCAGCTTCTCCTTCGCCACTTAAACGAATCTTTGTACCTTCTTCTACCCCTTTAGGAATAGAGAAAGATAGGCTTCTTTCTTTTTCTACCGTTCCTGTACCATGACAATCACGACAAGGGTCTGTAATCGTTGTACCTGCTCCATTACAATGAGGGCACGGTTGCTCAATGGCAAAAGGCCCTTGTTGTATACGAACGGCTCCTTGTCCTTTGCAGGTTCGGCATTTAACAGGTTCTGCCCCTTTATTCGTACCCTTCCCGTGGCAAGGCGTACAGCTCACAGAACTAGATACAGGAATAGTTTTTTCTATTCCTGTAAATGCCTCGAACAAGGTGATCGTTAAATTAAATTGAAGGTCATCTCCTCGTTGTGGCCCATTCCTTTGTCTACGCCTTCCACCGCCTCCGAATATATCACCGAATATATCATTCATAGACCCACTATTGAAGCCACTGTGCTGGTGTCCACCACGTGATTGCTGTTGTTGAGCGGCACCCTCATGACCATATCTATCATAAGCTGCACGTGTTTGCCCATCTTTTAAGCATTCATAAGCATCGTTTACTTCCTTGAAGCTTTTGTCTGCTTTTTTATCATTAGGATTAAGGTCAGGGTGATATTTTTTGGCTTTTGTTCTATAAGCCTTTTTAATTTCACCATCAGATGCTGATTTATTAATTCCTAGAACGTCGTAGTAGTCACGCTGTGCCACGATTTATCCTTCTGATTTTGTCTCTAATTATCTTTATTCTGTTCGGCTTCATCATCAACTTGTTCAAAATCAGCATCTACAATGTCATCTTCATTTGGTGAGTCATCTTCTGACATACCATCTTGTTCTGCACCTTTTTGTATAGCTTCATATAATTTCATTGAGTCTTGTGATAATGCCTGTACCTTTTCTTGTATATCATCTTGACTCTCTCCTTCGAGAGCTGTTTTTAGATTAGCAATCGCTGTTTCGATAGTATCTTTATCTGCTGCATCTATTTTATCTTCATTTTCTGATAAAGATTTTTCAGTTGCTTGAATGAGTGATTCAGCGTTGTTTCTTGTTTCTACTGTCTCACGTCTTAATTTATCATCTTCAGCATTTGCTTCAGCATCTTTTATCATGGCTTCTATTTCTTCTTCGGATAGTCCACCAGAAGACTCGATTCGAATGCTTTGTTCTTTTCCTGTCGCTTTATCTGCTGCAGATACATTCAGAATTCCATTGGCATCGATATCAAAAGTGACTTCAATTTGAGGTGTTCCACGTGGTGCGGGAGGAACGCCTTCTAGGTTAAATTGCCCAAGGTTTTTGTTATCTCTTGCCATTTCTCGTTCACCTTGGAACACAGAAATTGTTACAGCAGATTGATTATCTTCTGCTGTTGAGAAAGTTTGTGATTTTGCAGTTGGTATGGTCGTATTTCGTTCAATTAATCGTGTAAATACGCCCCCTAATGTTTCAATACCCATGGAAATTGGTGTGACATCTAATAAAAGAACGTCTTTCACGTCACCTTGTAGAACACCTGCTTGTATACATGCGCCCATTGCAACCACTTCATCAGGGTTTACGCTCATGTTTGGTTCTTTACCAAAGATCTTTTTTACAAACTCACGAATTTTTGGCATGCGGGTTTGGCCTCCGACAAGGACAACTTCATCGATTTCTCCTGTTTTTATGCCGGCATCTTTTATAGCATTGAGACACGGTTTCTCGGTACGTTTTATAAGGTCTGCAACCAATCCTTCAAATGTAGCACGTGTCATTTTTATATTAAAATGTTTTGGACCAGATTGATCTGCTGTTAGGAATGGTAGGTTAATTTCTGTTTGCGCAGCGGAAGAAAGTTCAATTTTTGCTTTTTCTGCTGCTTCTTTAAAGCGTTGTATTGCCATTTTATCTTGGCTAATATCTATGCCGCTCTCTTTTTTGAATTCATTAATAAAATATTTTACAAGAGTGTTATCAAAATCTTCACCACCAAGGAAAGTATCACCATTCGTAGCTTTAACTTCGAAAACGCCATCGCCAATTTCAAGGATTGAGACATCAAATGTTCCACCACCTAAATCAAATACAGCGATGGTTTGACCCTCTTTCTTTTCTAATCCATAGGCTAAAGAGGCAGCTGTTGGTTCGTTGATAATGCGTAGGACTTCTAGGCCACAAATTTTTCCAGCATCTTTTGTTGCTTGCCGTTGTGCATCGTTAAAATAAGCAGGTACAGTAATGACGGCTTGATCTACTGTTTCTCCTAGGTACTTCTCTGCTGTTTCTTTCATTTTTTGTAATGTAAACGCAGAAATTTGTGATGGGGAATAGAGCTCTCCTTGCGCTTCAACCCAAGCATCACCTGAGTCTGACTTTTTAATTTTATATGGTACGACTTCCATATCTTTTTTTGTTGTTTTGTCATCAAAACGTCTTCCGATAAGGCGTTTTATAGCAAAAAGAGTGTTTTCAGGGTTTGTGACAGCTTGTCGTTTTGCGGCTTGTCCAACGAGACGTTCTCCGTCTTCTGTAAACCCAATGACTGAAGGTGTAGTGCGTGCCCCTTCTGAGTTTTCAATTACACGTGGTGTATCTCCATCCATCACAGCGACACAAGAATTTGTTGTCCCAAGATCAATCCCAATTACTTTGCCCATATCTTTTCTCCGTATTGTATATTCTAATTAACATTAACATTGTTTAATTGATTGTATAGTATTCATATAAGAATGAAAAAAAATGTCACAAGGGTAATGTTTTATTTTTTTATTTTTCTGCTTTGGCTATTCCGACTTTTGCTGCACGTAATAATCTATCGCCGATGACATATCCTGTCTCTATGACTTCAATGATTGTTCCTGTTTCTTTCCCCGTGCCAGGGGCTTCAAACATTGCTTCATGGAAGTTGGCATCAAATTTCTCTCCCATAGGCTCTAGTGCTTTTACGTTGTTGCGACTGAGGGCGCTCATAAGGTCACGTTGCGTTGCTGAGACGCCTTCTAGTACATTTTTAATGGTTTCTGGAAGAGTAGACTTTTCTTCTTCTGAAATAGAACTTAAGGCACGATATAAGTTGTCGCCAACAGCGACCATATCTCGTGCAAAACTTGTGACAGCATATTTTAAGGTTTCACTGCGCTCTCGTTCTGCACGTTTTCTTGAATTGTCTAATTCTGCGGCCATACGTAGCAATTTGTCATTCAGGGTCACAATTTGTTCTTCCAAGCTAGGAGTTTCTTCTTTTGTCTGTTCCTTTGCTGTTAATTCATCAGGAATTTGTATATCATCCGCTGTAAGCACAGAGTCTAGTGGTTCTGTTGTTTGCTGTTGTGTAGTTTCGGCTGTGTTCGGTTCTGTATCAAGTTTATCTGAATTTTGTTTGCTCATAATATCTTCCTTGTAAAAATTTTTTGTAAAAATTATTTATACATTGGCTTGTCTATTCTATGTAGGTATATATATTACAATATTCAATATTTCTAATAGAAAGATTAATTAAAATTAAGGTGAGGGTAAATTATGAATGTAGTGCAACGACCATCTAATCGTAAATTTGAAGAAATTCGTTCGGTTTCTTTTGAAACAAACTTTACAAAACATGCTGAAGGGTCTTGTTTGGTAAAATTCGGAGATACACATGTTTTATGTACAGCAAGTGTAGAAACAAGGGTGCCACCATGGTTAAGAGGTACTGGTCAGGGATGGGTGACGGCAGAATATGGTATGTTGCCTCGCTCTACAGGCGATAGGATGCGTCGTGAAGCCTCTGCAGGGAAACAGTCTGGTCGCACGCAAGAAATTCAAAGATTGATAGGACGATCATTACGTGCAGTTGTAGATTTGAAAGCATTAGGAGAATGTCAAATTAGTGTTGATTGTGATGTGCTTCAGGCTGATGGTGGTACAAGAACTGCTGCGATTTCAGGATCATGGGTTGCGTTATTTCATGCGCTTCAATGGATGAAGAATAAGAATATGATTAAAGATGTTTATGATGTTTTAATGGATCAAGTGGCGGCCTTGTCTTGTGGAATTTATCAAGGTGTTGCCGTTGCAGACCTAGATTATGCAGAAGATAGTGATGCTGATACGGATGGTAATTTTGTTATGACGGGTAATGGTAAGATTGTAGAAATTCAAGCTACTGCAGAGAAGGCTGCTTTTGCAGAGGCAGAATTCATCAATCTTATGTCTTTGGCAAAAACAGGTATTTATGAAATTCTTGCCTTACAACAAAAAGCAATAAGTATCTAAGGCTAATATGATTCCAAATGGCCATTATCAGCGCTTGTTGCTAGAGAATTGGGTGGTTGCTAGCCATAACCAAGGCAAAGTAAGTGAAATTCGTGATTTATTGACACCTTATGGGATTACTTTAGTCAGTGCGGGTGAATTAAATTTAGAGGAGCCTGAAGAAACGGGCTCAACTTTTGTTGAGAATGCAGAATTAAAGGCACATGCGGCTTCACAGAGCTCTGGTCGCATAGCCTTGGCGGATGATAGTGGTTTATCTGTGGATGCATTAGATGGTGCGCCTGGGATTTATTCTGCACGCTGGGCAATTTCTCCAGAGGGAAATAAGAGTTTTTCTTGGGCGATCAAACGGATTGAAGAAGCCCTAAAAGAAATTCCTGATGCTTCTTACAAGGCTAAGTTTGTCTGTGTTCTAAGTCTTGCATGGCCTGATGGTTATTGTGAATCTTTTGAAGGAATTGTGGAAGGTGAGCTAATTTTCCCACCTGCGGGGAATAAAGGGTTTGGTTATGATCCTATTTTTCGACCAGAAGGATATGATTTATGTTTTGCAGAGATGCAACCAAAATTGAAACATTCAATATCACATAGAGCGAAAGCGTTTTCTATGTTGGTATCTACCTGTTTAGATGCCAATAATCCTTTACTATGAAGCCAAGAGAGGATTCTTTTTCTGTTTATATACATTGGCCCTTTTGTCTTAAAATTTGTCCATATTGTGATTTTAACGTACATTTGTCGAAAGATGTTGATATTGTTCTATGGCGAGATTCTTTCAGAAAAGAGCTTGAGCATGCCAAGAAATTACGTTCTGCGGGGAAAGTCAGAACGGTATTCTTTGGTGGTGGCACGCCTTCTTTAATGCCCCCTTCCCTAGTGTCAGATATATTAGAAGATTTGGACAGATTATGGGGAGTAGAAAAAGACATTGAAGTCACATTAGAGTCTAATCCTATTGATTTATCGTTTGGTAGGATGTCTGATTTTTATTCTGCCGGAGTTACTCGTCTTTCTTTAGGGGTGCAATCGTTTGATGATAAGAGGTTAGAATTTCTAGGGCGTGAGCATTCTGCAGCTGGAGCACGTAGAGTTTATGAAGATGCTGTTAAGGTTTTTGATTGTGTTTCTTTTGATTTGATATATGCCTGTCCAGACCAAGATATTAGGAAATGGGAAGAAGAATTAACATATGCGTTGCGCTTGTCTCCTAAACATATATCGCTTTATCAATTAACCTTAGCAGAAAAAACACCGTTCCACCGTCTTTATAAAAAAGGAAAGCTTTCTCCTCTTGGTGAAGAGCAGCAAGTTTTATTCTATAATATGACGCGGGATTTATGTTTAGATTCTGGTTTAAAGCATTATGAGATATCGAATTTTTCTCGTGAAGGTTATCATTGTCATCATAATATTCTTAATTGGCAGGGAAGTGATTATGTTGGCGTTGGGGCAGGTGCGCATGGTCGTTTGACAATTGAAGGGCAACGCTATGCAACATTAGGGGTTGCGGCACCTAAGAAATGGTTGAAGTCTATCCAAGAAAAAGGGCATGGTTTAGAGAGCTGTGAAGCATTAGATTGTGAACAGACACAAGCAGAACTTTTATTTATGGGATTAAGATTAACAAATGGTATGTCATATCAATCTATTATTGAAAAGGGTATTAAGCTAAATAGCAATAAAAGAGACTTTTTTATTGAACAAGGTTTATTGGAGGGGAATGATAAGTATCTTCAGGTGAGTGCAAGGGGACAGCTGGTATTAGATTCACTCACAATGGAATTACTATTATAAATACAATTTATTCATAATGTTGTTTTAACTTATCTATCAGTATAAAATTAGTTGGTGCAGGACTAATGATTTTGTTTCTTCTTGGGCGGATTTCTAGAACGGCGAGGCCACGTTCATTTTGTCCATCAGATTTTAGTCTAAATATGCCGTCAAGTCCTGTAAAGCCATTGGGATCGAGGAGGTTCTTTTTATCAAAAGGACTCTTTTTATGCATTTGGATTAATTTTGCGGCAAGGCTAATTCCATCATAAGCAAGTCCTGAGAGTCTGGCGGGTGTTGTTCCATATATTTTATGAAACCTTTTGGAGAACTTTTTCCAGCCTTTCGGATTGGGGGCGGCATACCAACCACCAATTAAAGGAGGTTCTTTTTGTAATTGCGGATCATCCCATAATCCTGTGCCAAGAAATTGAACGTGACGAGGGTCAATGTCAAAATAGGGAAGCAGCGGTGCTAAGCTACGTAACTTTGTGCCACCTTCGGGCATAAGAATAGCTTCGAAAGGTAATTCTCCGAAGGTTTCAGAGCGATGTAGTTGATCTAATTGTTGTTTTAGTTCTGGGGCGACTTCGGGAAGTATTTCTTTGATTTTTTCAGGGGGTGTTTCAGGAAATAATAGATTAATTTCTTCTGTTAATCTTTCTTCTTCTTCTACCCATGCTTGTTTACGTTCTTTATATTGAGAAATTTTTTGTGTTGGTTTAAACATAGATTGTGTTTTATTTTGGTAATATTCAATTTGAATTAACTCGCTTTGATTTTTTTGCAGATTGGCGAGAAAAGAGTCTTTAATACGTGCTCCATAATTTGTTTCGGGTATCAGTGCGGCAAAACTTACTTTGCCCATTTGACTAGCATAATTTATGATGCGTTCGATATTATGTTCAGGGAAGAAACCTAATAGCCAAATATATGGATTTGTAATTTCATGATTATTTGAGAAAGATAAAACAGGAATCTTATGTTTTTTTACGATGGGGGCAATGGCTTTTGTTGTTGTCGAGAATAAAGGGCCTATAATTAGTTTAGCACCTTCATCAATGGCAGATTTTGCTGCCTCTTTAGCTCCTTCTATGGTTCCTTTTGTGTCTTTAATAATGAGCGTGATTTCTTTTCTTTCAATATCGAAGAGTGCAATTTGTGCGGCTTTTAGTAAATCATTTGCAATTTTTTGTGTTTGTTCGTTGACATTATTTTGAGGAAGAAGCAGAGCTATATATATACGGCCATTCTTTATACTTTTGCTTTTTTTCTTTTTTGTGTTGTAAGGGGTGGGGTGATCATTCTTGTAGATAGCAGGCAGGAATGCCTCTACAGATACAGGAGATATGTCTTTTGTATTCTGAGCATAGCTATTAGAGGGTGTAAGTAAGAGTAATAATAACAATATGATATAAGGCATGAAGATATATTTTTAATTGATGATGTGCTTTCAGTTTAGAGATATGTTTTATGTAAGTAAATGATATATTATTATAGGTGTTGGGTGATAGGAAAGAAATCTACATATAGATGGGGTATTTGGGCTGAGTTCTGGGCGAGTGTCTATTTACAAATGAATAGATGGCGGATTTTAGAACGGCGATGGCGTAGTCCTTTTGGCGAGGTAGATTTAATTGTGTCTCGCGGTAAGATGGTTGCTTTTGTAGAGGTGAAAGCGCGTAAGAATGAATTAAAGGGCTTGGCTTGTTTGACTGAACATCAGTGGCGACGCATTGAAGCCACGGCGGATTATTTTATGGCAAGTCGGAAAGACCTACGACATTGTTCTTGGAGGTTTGATGCGGTAATTGTTGTTCCTTATCGTTTGCCACGACATTTTCCTAATATTTGGCATCCTTAAATATATGTGAAAGAGGAGTGAGAATTATGAGTTTAAAAGTTGCGATTCAAATGGATCCAGTTGCAGAAATTGATATACATGGTGATACTAGTTTTGCGATAGGGTTAGAGGCGCAATCACGAGGGTTTGAGTTATTTTATTATGATGTAGAAACGCTTTCTATTTGTCATGGTAATGTAAAGGCATTGTTAATGCCCTTACGCCTCACTTATGCTGAAGATAAACATTTTGAATTGGGAGAGGCGCGGTTTGTTGATTTAGCAGATATGGATGTTATATGGATGCGTCAAGACCCTCCTTTTGATATGCGTTATATTACAGGAACTTATTTTTTGGAGCAATTAAAGGGTAGGTGTCTTGTTGTAAATAATCCAATGAATGTACGTAATTTCCCTGAAAAGTTATTTTCTTTACAGTGTCTTGATTTATGTCCACCTACAATCATAACGCGTAACCGTGACGTCATATATGAATTTTATCATCAGTATAATGATATTATTTTAAAGCCACTTTATGGAAATGGGGGTTCTGGTGTGGTGCGTCTTCAGAAAGGGGATGAAAATTTTGGTTCTTTATTAGACATGTTTTTAAATACTATGGACGAACCCATGATTGCACAGATCTATTTGCCTGAGATTAGACAAGGAGATAAGCGGGTTATTCTAGTTGAAGGTAAAGTTGCTGGTGCTGTGAACCGTGTGCCGCAGAAGGGAGATGTAAGGGCGAATTTACATATAGGTGGTCATGCTGTGGCGACCTCTCTAACAGAGCGTGATTATGAAATATGTGAACAGGTTGGTGTTTTGTTGCGTCAACATGATATTCTTTTGGCAGGTATTGATATTATTGGTCAGTATTTGACAGAAATTAACACGACGTCTCCTACTTGTGTTCGTGAGATAGAAGCTCTAGGAGGAGGAAATATTGCCGTCTTAATTTGGGATTCTATTTTGGAACGTTTGAGTGTTTAGGGCGATACTTCATACTTTTGTAGACTTAATTTGTAATAATGTTCTTGTTTTTCTAAAGTATCAAGAGCGACAATTCGTTTACTTTTGGTTTTAAAGATACGAAGCTCTACATGTGGTAGTTCTCCAAGTTGACAAATATTTGTGACGGTCCAATGATTACCACTAATGGATCTTTTAGGGTGTCTGGGATGAAAGAATCTTGAACAGAAATTTATACCGCTCATTGCTCTTTCTGTAAAAACATCACCAATATTAACGGGAATACGCTTATTTTGAAACATGGTTAACTCCTTAACGCAACAAATAATAGAACCCTTTATATCATTTTATGATGTTACATTGCCATTTGATTATAATGATTTATGTAAAATTCATTCTGTATGTGTTGTATTTGTATCAAGAGGTGTTTGTGTATAATGAGTTAGGAAGAATGGAAAGGGTATTGTTTTATGGTTGCTAGAATAAAAACGGTTGCGTTTCAAGGTATTGAGGCTGTTAAAGTTGATGTTCAAGTAGATTTATCACCTGGTAAAGTAATGTTTACGATTGTTGGGTTGGCAGATAAAGCCGTTGCAGAGAGCCGTGAACGTGTACGTAGTGCTTTGGCTGCTGTTGGTTTAGGGTTGCCTCCTGAGCGTATTACGGTGAACCTTGCGCCAGCTGATTTACCTAAGGAAGGCAGTCATTATGATTTACCGATTGCTCTTGGTGTAATGATGGCTATGGGCGCATTAGAAAAGGAGTCTCTAGAAAATTATGTAGCAATGGGTGAATTATCTTTAGATGGAAGAATTGGTGCTGTTCCAGGTGTTTTACCTGCAGCTGTTGCTGCTATGTCATGGAATTGTGGATTGATTTGTTCAGAAGAATCTGGGGGTGAAGCGGCGTGGTCAGGACTTTGTGAGGAAGGCGCAGGAGGAGTTCTGGCGGTTAGAAATTTATTAGATATTGTTAATCATTTACGTGGCACATATTTATTATCTCAACCTGAGCCAGACCGTCATAGACAAGAAGAATGTTTGTTAGATTTAGCCGATGTACAAGGACAAGAACAAGCACGTTTGGCGCTAGAAGTGGTGGCAGCTGGAGGGCATAACCTCTTAATGACAGGGCCGCCAGGTGCAGGGAAATCTATGCTTGCTTCTAGATTGCCCAGTATTCTTCCTCCTATGGAAGCTCAAGAACGTTTAGAAGTTAGTATGATCAATAGTCTTTCTAAGAGCTCTGTTGTTAAAATGGTAACCAATCGTCCTTTTCGTTCTCCTCATCACTCAGCCAGTATGGTTTCTTTAATTGGCGGTGGTCGACAAGTGCGCCCAGGAGAAATTTCTTTAGCTCATAATGGTGTTTTATTTCTGGATGAATTACCTGAATTTTCTCGTCAAACTTTAGATTCCTTACGTCAACCTATTGAAACAGGTCGTGTTGAGATTGCCCGCGCTTCTTCTCATGTTTCCTATCCCGCAAGGTTTCAATTGATTGCAGCGATGAATCCTTGTCGTTGTGGTTATGCCAATGACCCTGAATTATCTTGTCACCGCTTGCCACATTGTATGAAGGATTATCTCTCTCGTTTGTCAGGACCATTACTTGACCGTTTTGATGTGCAGATAGAGGTTCCTCCGATTGATGTTAAAGATATGATTTCTCCCAAAACTGGAGAATCTAGTGCAGAAGTTCTCAAGCGTGTGATTGCTGCACGTCGAAAACAATATAAACGTAACAAAGGTACTTTGAATGCATACCTTGAAGGTGAGCAACTGATCGAATACACACGCCCTGATATGGCAGGTGAAGCACTTCTAAACCAAGCAGCCGAGCAATCGAATTTGACAGCTCGAGGGTTTAATCGTGTTCTACGTGTTTCACGTACATTGGCCGATTTAAACGGTGAGGATACTATAAGTGCCATTCATATTGCATCTGCTTTAATGTGGCGTAATGTTTCCTTAAGATAAATTATTAAGAAAAATCACATGCGGCAATTGCTGCCATATTGAGTAGAATATTAGAGGTGCAGCCAATAGGTACAATTTGTACTGATTTTGAAAGCCCAACAAGCATAGGGCCTACGACAGTTGCCCCGCCTAATTCTTCTAGCATCTTTGTACAAATGGAGGCAGAGTGAATTGCTGGCATGACTAATACATTTGCATTTTCTTTTAAATTTGTAAAAGGATAACGTTGCCGTGCCTCTGCATTTAGAGCTACCTCTGCAGACATTTCGCCATCAAATTCAAAATCTACATTACGTTTTTTCAATATATCTAATGCTTCTCGTACATAAATACTTCTATCGCTTGTAGGGTGACCAAAGGTAGAATGTGCTAACAGGGCAACCCGTGGCTCAAAACCTAAGATACGAGCTGTTGTTGCTGCTTCTTCTGTAATATCGGCAAGTTCTTCTCCATTTGGCATATCATGTACATTAGTGTCAGCAATGAACACAGTGCGACCATTGGCGATAACCATGCTAACACCAATCATTCTTTTATTAGGCATTGGGTCAATAACTTTTGAAATTTCATTCAGGACAATAGAATAATTACGGGTTATACCTGTGACCATAGCATCGGCATCACCAAGAGCAAGCATACAACTGCCGAATATATTACGATCATTTTTGACCATGCGTAAAACATCTCTATGTAGATATCCTTTTCTTTGTAGGCGTTGATAAAGATAATCTGTATAGGTGTCTATCCTGTCTGAATTTTGTGTATTTTTGATGATGAGGTCATCTCTGTTGCCGAGACCAAAATTCTCCATATTCTTTTTAACGGTTTCTGTTCTACCAATTAATATCGCTTGTCCGAGACCGGAATCTGTATATTGGCAAGCGGCACGAATGACTTGTTCTTGTTCTCCTTCGGCAAATATCATGCGTTTTGGTTTTGTTTGCACTTTGCTATAAATATTTTGTAAAGAACCTGCTACTGGATCAAGTCTTGCAGAAAGTTCACGACGATATGCATTCATATCTAGAATAGGTTTGCGTGCAACACCGGTTTCCATAGCGGCCTTTGCAACAGCATGGGGTATTTCACATATGAGACGAGGGTCAAAGGGTGCGGGAATAATATATTCAGGGCCGAATCGTAGAATTTTTCCACCATAGGCTCTTCTGACTTCATCGGGGACATCTTCACGGGCAAGTTGCGCTAATGCGTGAGCGCAAGCAATTTTCATTTCTTCATTTATGGTTGTAGCATGTACATCTAATGCGCCACGAAAAATATAAGGAAATCCAAGAAGATTATTTACCTGATTTGGGTAATCAGAGCGTCCTGTTGCGATGATTGCATCTTTGCGTATGGCATGGGCTTCGGGGGGAGAAATTTCTGGGTCTGGATTTGCCATAGCAAAAATTATGGGATTCTTTGCCATATTCTTTACCATTGTAGTTGTAAGGGCTCCTTTGACGGATAGACCGAGAAATACATCTGCATTATCCATAGCATCTTCTAAACTACGGGCGTCTGTTTCGATAGCATGAGTTGATTTCCATTGATTCATGCCTTCTTGCCGACCTTTGTAAATTACGCCTTTTGTGTCACATAGTAATGCATTCTGAGAAGGAAGACCGATGGCTTTAATGAGATCAAGGCAGGCAATCCCTGCGGATCCGGCGCCATTAACGACAACTTTTGTTTTTTTGATATCACGGTTTGTTAGGTGAAGAGCATTGATGAATGCTGCAGCAGTAATGATAGCTGTTCCATGTTGATCGTCATGAAAAATAGGTATGTCCATAACTTCCCGTAATTTTTGTTCAATAATGAAACAATCGGGGGCTTTAATGTCTTCGAGATTGATACCTCCAAAAGAAGGGCCTAGGTATTTTACAACATTAATAAATTCTTCGGCATCTTCGGTGTCGACTTCTAAGTCTATGGAGTCAACATCAGCAAAACGCTTGAATAATACAGCTTTTCCTTCCATGACAGGTTTAGATGCTAAAGCACCTAAATTTCCTAATCCTAGAATGGCGGTTCCGTTAGAAATAACTGCAACGAGATTACCACGAGTAGTGTATTCATAAGATGTAGAAGGATTATCGGCAATAGCCTTGACAGGTGCGGCAACTCCAGGAGAATAAGCAAGTGACAAGTCACGCTGAGTGGTTAATGGTTTTGTTGCATTTATTTCTAGTTTCCCGGCTTTTCCATTTTTATGGAAGAGTAAAGCGTCTCTATCAGAAATGGTTTCTTTCACTTTTTTATTCATA
This sequence comes from uncultured Rhodobiaceae bacterium, assembly GCA_964389695.1. GTDB lineage: Bacteria > Pseudomonadota > Alphaproteobacteria > RS24 > RS24 > CAYMEP01. The sequence goes on from CAYMEP010000001.1 coordinate 54,239, forward strand.
GTCTTACCTTTTATAATTTCTTCATGTTACGGTGATTATCTATGTAACACAAGAAATTAGAACTTTTATGGTGAATATATGAATAAAACGGTTCAAAACTCTGAAATAACACCGATGATGGTGCAGTATCTTAGCTTAAAAGCAGAGCATGAGGGGTTTCTTTTATTTTATCGTATGGGTGATTTTTATGAATTGTTTTTTGAAGATGCCTTACAAGCAGCCCCTGCCCTAGATATTAATTTAACCCATAGAGGAAAACATAAGGGTAATCCAATTCCAATGTGTGGTGTTCCATTTCATGCTTCTGAGGTCTACTTACATCGATTGATTCGAAAAGGGTTTAAAGTTGCAATATGTGAGCAAATGGAAACTCCTCTTGAGGCAAAAAAACGAGGAACAAAGTCAGTTGTAAAACGTGATGTTGTAAGACTTGTTACTGCTGGAACTTTAACAGAGGAGAGTCTTCTAGAGACTACGTCTCATAATTATTTAGTAGCTATTGGCATGACGAAAGATAATGAAACAGATCCGATATCTTTGGCGTGGTTAGATATATCAACGGGTGATTTTAATATCATGTCGGTGAATATAGAAAATATGCTTGGCATTTTGTCAGGATTGATGCCCCGTGAGATTTTATTGCCGATTAGCTTAGAAACACAATATGCATGTACTATATCTGATATATTGCTGAATGTATCTTTAGTCGTTTTAGAAAAGGGACAAAGTAGTCCTTCTTTTGGTGAGCAAGTTTTAAGGCGTGTATTTGGAGTGTCGACTTTGGATAGTTTTGGGCAGTGGTCATATTCTATGTTGAGTGCGGCAGGTGCATTGGTTGGTTATGTAGAGTTGACACAAATTGACCGAATACCTTTATTAAAAAGACCAAGAATTATCGATAAAAAGAATTATATGTCGATAGATCCTTCTACAAGGGCAAATTTAGAATTGTCACGAAATATGACGGGTGAGAAAAAAGGCAGTTTATTGCATACGATTGATAAAACGGTAACAGGTGCGGGGGCGAGATTATTATCGGATAGGTTGAGTGCGCCTCTTGTTGAATTAGAAGATATTGCTCAACGTCATGATAGTGTAGAATACTTTATAAATTTTTCGCCTTTACGAAATGATATTCGTCAATATTTGCGTCATTTACCTGATATGTCTCGTGCTTTTATGCGTTTGTCTGTTGAACGAGGAGGACCGCGTGATTTGGCGGTTCTTCGTGATGGTTTAAAGGCAGGTTTTGAGATTTCTGCTTTAAATACCTCTTCTTTAGAGAATGTGCCTCGTGAGATTCTAATTTGTTTTGATCAATTGAGTCAGAAAAATACTTTATTAAAAGGTATTTATGATACTCTGAGCCAAGCATTGTTGATAGAATTACCTCTATTGGCACGAGATGGAGGGTTTATTGCACCATCTTATGACGTGACATTAGATGAAGTAAGGGTTATGCGAGATGAGTCTCGCCGTATTGTTGCGTCCTTACAGCGTGAATATTGTGAGAAAACTAATATTAAAGCATTGAAAATTAAACATAATTCCGTATTAGGGTATCATGTTGATGTTCCAAGGAACTATGGTGATCAATTGATGTTACCAGAGTTCCGAGAGGATTTTATTCATCGTCAAACCTTAGCGAGTTCTGTGCGGTTTTCTACACAAAGACTCTCAGATTTGGCAGGAGATATTTCTCGTTCTGCAGAACGAGCGTTAGGAATTGAATTAGAAATTTATGGCGCATTACAAATACAGATACTCAATGCACATAAACAGATTGTTGATGCTGCGGATGCTTTGGCAGTTTTAGATGTAAATACAGCTTTGGCAGAATTGGCAAGTACACAAAAATGGACTCGTCCTGATATGTATGATGATCGAAGGTTTTTTATTGAATCTGGTCGTCATGCCGTGGTTGAAAAAATGTTGAGAGAGCAAAAGGATAGTGTATTTATTGCTAATGATTGCAAATTAAACTTTGTACAGGACCAACAAGACTCTTGTCATTTACTCTTGCTTACAGGACCAAATATGGCAGGGAAATCAACTTATTTAAGGCAGAATGCATTGATTGCTATTTTGGCACAGATGGGTAGTTTTGTTCCTGCGGTGAAAGCAGAAATTGGAATTATTGATCAGATATTTAGTCGTGTCGGAGCAGCGGATGATCTTGCCCGTGGGCAATCAACCTTTATGGTTGAGATGATTGAAACGGCAGCAATTTTGAATCAATCGACACCATCAAGCCTTGTGATTTTAGATGAAATTGGACGTGGAACGGCAACTTTTGATGGCTTGTCTATTGCTTGGGCGGTGGTTGAATATTTACATCAAGTCAATAAATGTAGAGCTCTATTTGCGACCCATTATCATGAATTAACGATTTTATCGGAACAGCTTGAAGGCTTATCTAATATTACGATGAAGGTACGTGAGCATAATGAAGATGTGGTATTTCTACATGAGGTTGAAGAAGGCGTTGCGAGCAGATCTTATGGTATATATGTTGCAAAATTAGCGGGCATGCCAAAAGCGGTCTTAGAGCGTTCACAAACTTTATTGCAAAGATTAGAAACAAACCAGTATTCAAATACTTTATTTGAACAAAATGAAATAGATAATTTGCCACTTTCTTCTGGGTCTGTATGTGAAGAGTCTTCAAAGAGTGTAGAGCCAGATGAATTACGTGAGTATTTATCGAATGTTTCTCCTGATGAATTAACCCCACAGGAAGCTTTAGGTGTACTGTATGCGTTAAAAAAAATAGATTGTTAGGAATAGAATGCGGCAAAAACGTGGAAAACTAATTAACTTATATTTATTTCATTCTGGGTTACAGAATATTCTAGATATGTACAAAGACGATGAATGCATATTGCGCCAAGAGTTGAGGATTCATTTTAAGAATGTGTTCAGTGAAGGACAAAGCAATGCACGCAAAGGCTTATTAGATAAAAAATATATAGGGGGTGTTTGTGCTGAATTATTGAGTGGTTTAATGGATGAATTGATTCAAGGTTTGGCAGAGTTCTTTAAGAACTATTTGGGTGATTATGATGAATATCCTGTCGCTCTGGTTGCTGTTGGGGGATATGGTCGAGGGCGGCTTGCGCCTTATTCTGATATAGATTTGCTTTTTTTATTACCTGAAGAGAAAGACCTGAGATTGAATCGCTTTATTGAACAATGTCTTTATATATTGTGGGATATTGGATTAAAGATTGGATATTCTACGCGTACTATTCGTGAGTGTATTGAGATCGCAAAAAGTGATTTGATTAGTTGTACGACTATGATGGAGTCACGGTTCTTGTGGGGAGATGATGTTTTATATGAAAATTATAAAAAGAGATTATTTGAGAATGTTCTGAGTAAAGATAGTAAGAAGTTTATTGAAAAAAAATTGAAAGAACGTGATGAGCGTCATCGTGAACAAGGTGAGAGTCGTTATTTGGTCGAACCAAATATAAAAGAAGGTAAAGGAGGCTTGAGGGATTTAAATACCTTATTTTGGATTGCCAAATATCATTATCAAATTGAGAGTTTGGATGATTTGGTAGAGAATGGGTTTTTGACTAAACAGGAGCTACGCTATTTTCGTAAATGTGAGAATTTTTTATGGTTTGTACGTTGTCATTTACATTTTTCTGCAGGGCGCGCGGCAGAACATTTGAGTTTTGATTGGCAAATGAGTATTGTCAACACTATGCAAATTCGTGCCACGATTGGGTTGAATCCTGTTGAACGATTTATGCGACGATACTTCTTAATGATTAAAGATGTGGGAAATTTAACACGTATATTTTGTGCGAAGTTAGAAGAACAAAATGCGAAGAGTCATAGTTTATTTAAATTGCCAGATTTATTTCGTAATGAAAAGCAAATTTATGGCTTTAGAATATTTGGGCAACGTTTAGCAATGGTAAAGTCCGATGTATTTGAAAAAGACCCTGTTAATTTAATCCGTATGTTCCAGATTGCTAATCAGTATAATTTGTTGATTCATCCTGATACATTAAGGGCTGTAACTTATGCTTTGCCTTTGATTGACTCTAAGTTACGACAAAATGAAGATGCTAATCGTATTTTCTTAGAAATTCTTACTGCACATGGGCACCCAGAACGTATCTTAAGGCGTATGAACGAATCTGGTGTCTTAGGTAAGTTTTTGCCTGACTTTGGAAGGATTGTTGCTCTGATGCAGTTTAATATGTATCATCATTATACAGCAGATGAGCATTTATTGCGTGCGATTGGTATTTTAGCAGAAATAGACTATGGCTCTTTACAAGAAAATTATACTTTAGCACATGAGATTTTGAATAAGAAATTGAATCGCAATGTGATTTATCTTTCTGTTTTATTACATGATATTGCGAAGGGTAGACCAGAAGATCATTCTATTGCGGGGGCACGTATTGCACATAAATGGGGAAAACGATTTGGATTAACAGAGGCAGAAACGGATTTAACGGCATGGTTGGTAGAGTTTCACCTTGTGATGAGTGATACAGCGCAAAAACGTGATTTATCAGATCGTCGTGTGATTATTGATTTTGTCGATACTGTGCAGACTCTGGAGCGTTTGCGACATTTATTTGTGTTAACGGTTGTTGATATCTCGGCTGTAGGCGTGGGTGTGTGGAATAGTTGGAAAGCACAGCTTCTGCAAGAACTATATATTGAATCTGAAGCTATGTTGGTGGGTTCTGCAAGTCATATTAATCGTTTTAGCAGGGTACAAGCTGCAAAGGATAAATTCTTACAATACCATAAAGAGGTTTGTACGGAGTGGCCGCAAGAAAGAAGAGATGCATATATTCAGAGTCATTATGATGCTTATTGGTTGAGTACAGATTTGAAGGAACAGTATTATCACTCTGTTTTGTTAGAAGAAGCAGAGAAACAGTCTGTTGTGATAGAGGCTGTATTTGAAAATGATAAAGAAGTGGTAGATATTTATTTTGTGTGTCCGGATCATTCTGGATTGTTTTCAAATTTAGCGGGGGCATGTGCCATGTCTTCTTTGCATATAGTTGATGCACGTATTATGACAACGAGAAATGGTATGGCATTGGATATTTTACGTGTTCAAGATTTAAACTTAAGTTATAAATTAGATGAAGCACGTTTAGATCGGCTGAGATCTAATGTAGAGAAAGTGCTATCTGGTGAATGTTTACCGTCTGAACGTATTGCTGAATTGTATCATAGAAAGAGACGTAATGTATTTAAAAAGAAGAGTGTGATTTCTGTGGATAATGACATTTCTTCTCATTCTACGGTTATTGAAGTTGATACTTTAGATCGTGCGGGATTGTTATATGCTTTGACCCGTACGTTATTTCATTTGAATATTAAAATTATTGCTGCACGTGTCACTAGTTTTGGTGAGCGTGCCGTGGATGTTTTTTATGTACAAGATTTGACGGGCGCAAAAATTATCTTGCAAGATAGGTTAGATAATATAACACATAGCCTCTATAAAACACTAGGAACATCAGAGGATTTTCTAGAGGCTATGTGTTAAGAAAGAGTATGTATGAGACAGAGATTATCTATTCTTAGATCCTCTTTTGTTGTTGCTTTGGCAACAATTATGAGTCGTATTTTAGGGTTTGTGCGTGATATAGCTATTGCTAACTTTTTGGGTGCCGGCGTGGTTATGGATATTTTTGTTGTGGCGTTTCGTTTGCCTAACTTATTTCGTAGGTTTTTTGCAGAAGGGGCGTTCCAATCTGCATTCTTGCCCATTTTTTCTGGAATATTAGAAAAAGATAATAAAGAGGCGGCACGTGATTTCGCAGAACAAGTTCTGAGTGTTTTATTATGTATTATTATTGGTTTAACTATTTTGGTCGAGATATTTATGCCGCAGGTGATTTCTATTTTGGCGCATGGTTTTGTAAAAGATGAAGAAAAATTCTTACTGACTGTACTGGCGGCAAGATTTATGTTTCCTTATCTTTTATTTGTGTCATTGATGTCGTTATATGCGGGTATTCTTAATACACAAGGCCGTTTCTTTCTTGCGGCTTTTGTGCCCGCATTACTTAATATTATTCTGATTGTATTTTTGCTGATTGCAGTGATACAAGAACACGCTATTTTACCTTATTTAATTTCAGGAGTTTTAATTTCAGGAGTTTTCCAATTTTTGTTTTTGTATTCCTCGGCAAGACGAATTGGTTTTGGGTTGAAGTTACGTTTGCCCTCTATGAATAAAAAATTGTCTCGATTATTTAAAATTGCATTGCCCGCTATATTTGCAGCAGGAGTTGCACAAATAAATTTATTAATCGGTACAAATATTGCGTCTGCACAGGAAGGTGCAAATTCTTGGCTTTATTATGCAGACCGTTTATATCAACTTCCTTTAGGGGTTGTGGGGATTGGTTTGTCAGTTGCTTTATTACCTTCTTTATCTAAATATTTGCATATGAATGATTTCCAAGTGGCAAAGAAGATTCAAAGTCAAGCGGTTGAATTAGCCATTTTATTGACTATACCTACTATGGTTGGTTTTCTAATTCTTGCAGACCCTCTTATTTCTGTTTTATTTGAGCGTGGTTCTTTTGGGGCAGAAGATACGGCAAATGTTGCGCTTGCTTTGAGAGCTTTTTCACCAGGCATTGTGGCATTTGTATTAATAAAAGTATTACAATCAGGGTTCTTTGCTCGTGGCGACACACAAAGACCGTTTGTTTACAGTGTTTATGGTGTTGTAATAAATATTATTGTGAGTGTTATGCTTTTTCCTTATTTAGGTCATGTTGCAATTGCGATTGCGACAACTTTGGCGGGGTGGGTAACGTTACTATTTATGGGTGTATATTCGATACGTATGAAATGGGTGTTTGATAAGAAGCTAATTCGGAGCAGTGTTTATATTGTCTTGGCCTCTTGTGTTATGGGAATGTTTCTTCTTTGGTTGCCTTCTTCTTTGCCTCAGGAGGAGGTGTTCTTACCATTTTGGTTGGGAGGGCGTATAATATGTGCGGTTCTCATATTCTTTATCACCTTGTTTTTATCAGGTGGTATGAAATGGCAAGATGTGGCAAAATGGTTTCGATGACCTAATATAGAGAAACATAAATGATGGATACGAGTATAGATTATGACTGAAATGATAAAACGCGTGTTTTCTGCTGTACAGCCTACTGGGAATTTACATTTAGGTAATTATTTGGGTGCGATTCAAAACTTTGTATCACTACAAAATCATTATGAGTGTCTTTATTGCATTGCCGATTTACATGCGATTACTGTGCCACAAAACCCTGTAGAGTTAAAAGAGAATACTTATGAAGTTACCGCTGCATTTCTAGCGGCAGGTGTAGATGCTAAACAGCATATCGTATTTAATCAATCACGTGTTGGGGCTCATGCAGAATTAGCATGGATATTAAATTGTGTGGCACGGGTTGGGTGGTTGAATAGAATGACTCAATTTAAAGAAAAGGCTGGAAAGCATCGTGAGAATGCATCTGTTGGTCTTTATATATATCCGAATTTGATGGCGGCGGATATTTTAGCTTATTGTGCGACTCATGTGCCTGTTGGTGATGATCAAAAACAACATTTAGAATTGGTGCGTGATATTGCAAAAAAATTTAATCATGATTTTTGTGGAACAGAAGAAGATAAAAAGGGATTCTTTCCTTTACCAGAACCTCTAATTACAGGTATGGCAACACGAGTGATGTCTTTACGTGATGGTAAAAATAAAATGTCAAAATCTGATATGTCCAATATGTCTCGTATTACTATGACCGACGGTAAAGATGAAATTGTAAAAAAGATTAAAAAAGCAAAAACAGATTCTTTTCCTATACCTACAAGCAAGAAAGAATTAGTTGGGCGTCCTGAAGCAGAGAATTTATTGAATATTTTTTCTGCGCTTTCTGATTGTGATATCGAGACTGTGTTTGTAGAATATGGAGGACGACAATTTTCAGAGTTCAAATCTATATTGAGTGATCTAATGGTTGAAAAAATTGCACCAATAGGTGACGAGATGAAAAAGCTATTAAATGATGTCGATTATTTGGATATGGTTTTAAAGCGTGGGGCAGAGAAAGCTGATGCTTTAGCGCAACCGATTTTAAAGGAAGTAAAAGAACGTATCGGATTCGCGGTTTGATAAATTTGAAAAAAATAAGCTTTTTGTTTTTTGTAATATAATGTAATTATTTCGTTATGTATAAAGATGCACATATTCCTAGAAAATTTTTGGTGATTATTGATGGTACAATAGAATCAAAATCTGCTTTAAGATGGGCAGAAAGGCGTGCTCGTTGCAATGGAGGTACACTGGTTTTATTAATGATTACAGAAATGGGAGATTTAGATCATTGGTTGGGTGTACGCAATTTGATGCAAGAAGATGCTCATGAATTTGCAAATAAAGTACTAAAAGACTTATCTCGAGAGGTAAAGGAAATTTCTGGACATGAGGCTGAAACATATATAAGGCAAGGGTCTAAAATTGAACAAATACAAGCTTTGATTGAGGAAGATAAAGCTATCTCTAGTTTGGTTTTGGCGACAAGTTCTAATGTTGGCAATCCAGGCCCTCTTGTTTCTGTTTTGATGGAAGGCAAATTATCGGTTAGAATTCCTGTTACTATTATTCCAGGTCATTTAACCAATGATGAAATTGATGCGTTAACTTAATATTACGTTAGAAAGAAGATTATGTTTATACAAACTGAAGATACACCTAACCCAATGACATTAAAGTTCTTACCTAACCGTGAGGTTATGGGAGAAAATAAATCTGCAGATTTTCCGAATGAAGAAAGTGCAAAAGTTTCACCCTTGGCGTTGAAAATTTTTTCTGAATCTCAAGTCTCCAGTGTGTTTCTAGGATCAGATTTTATTTCTGTTACCAAAAAGGAGAATGCTGAAGAGTGGAAATATATTAAACCAAATTTGCTTAATGTAATGATGGATTTCTTTTTATCAGGATTGCCTGTTATGGAGGTTGTCTTAGATGTTGAAGCGCAAGAAGATGAAGAAGATGAAGAAAATGTGGATATTAAAAAAATTAAAGAATTATTAGATACGAGAATACGGCCTGCTGTAGCCCAAGATGGAGGAGATATTATCTTCCATGGTTTTGATAATGGTGTTGTGACACTTTATATGCGGGGAGCATGTGCGGGTTGTCCAAGTGCTACGGCAACTTTGAAAAATGGAATTGAAAATTTGCTTAAGCATTTTGTACCATCTGTTCAAGAAGTACGTGCGGTTGAGTAAATGATTCTTGCTTGCGACACTAGTCAACAAGCGTGCTCGGTGGCGCTCTTAAAACAAAATGGTGATTGTTTCGAGAAGAGTGAAGTTGTTGATGTTGGTCATGCAGAGTATTTACCTCTTATGATGCAGGAAGTTATGGATGATGCTGAGGTTAAATGCAGTGACTTGACAGAATTAGTTGTGACAGTGGGGCCAGGAAGTTTTATTGGTTTGCGTGTTGGTTTATCATTTATGAGAGGGCTAGCGTTGGCATGTCATTTACCCCTTTATGGACTTAATAGTTTGGTTGCACTTGCTGTGTCTGCACAGGAAGTGAATACAGAGTCTTTGGAAATTCTGTCTGTAATTGATGCGCGTCGTGAACAAGTTTATGTGCAAAGATTTACGAGTGATTTAGATCCTATTGAAATACCACAGATTGTTTCTTCAGAGGAATATGCAAAAACGTTACCTGAAAAACCATTTCTTTTGATAGGAACAGGCGCAGATTTAATCGCACCTTTCTTACCATGGGCCCAAAAAATAGATATGGTTAAATACCCAAGGCCAAGTGCTATGATAAAATTAATAAAATTATCATCTCCTTTGATTGAGGCCTCACCAAATCCAATTTATTTACGTTTGGCTGATGCAAAATTACCTTCTCAAGATAGTGTTTTGTGTCATGAATCTGCATGATAGAATTTGTGGATGTAAAACATAGTCATGTTTTGGCAAAACTACATGCGTTATGTTTTGAGAGACCTTGGAAGGAGACCGCATTTCAAACATTATTGGATATGAAATCGGTATTTGCTTATGGTTTTGATGATGGATTCATTTTATGTCGTGTTGTCCTCGATGAAGCAGAAGTTTTAACCATTTGTGTGTTGCCACGTGTTAGGAATAAAGGTTTTGCTAAGGATATGATGCAATATACGATAAACCGTTTGTGTATTATGGAGGTGAATGTATTGCATTTAGAAGTTTCAGAAAAAAACACAGTAGCGTTAAAATTTTATGAAAGTTGTGGGTTCTTAATTTCAGGTCGCCGTTATGCTTATTATGGTAGAGATGATGCGCTTCTTATGAAATATAGCATTGAATAACTTGATGAAAGAGAGTAACTGTTACAGTTGTGAAGTATAATAGATTATATGAATAAGGGAGGTTCTTTTTTATGATTGGTGTTTTGGGGATATTACGCGTAATAGCTATGAGCTTATTTATTATGATTACTGTTGGTCCAATGGGGTTTGTTTGGGTAAGAAAGCTTCTGAAAAAACTTATGGGAAAAAGGGGTCATGTGCGGCTTCTGCA
>CAYMEP010000002.1:0-32805 GCA_964389695.1 uncultured Rhodobiaceae bacterium
CTTACCTCATAAAGTCCATTTGGCAAATAATTTAATTTTGAATATACTATTGATAAAATCTTATAATAGATTATGTAACATTTGGAATAACGGAATCGTATCATGGCGAAGAAACAAAAAATATTTAAACCAAAACCACGCCGTCCACGTGGATTACGAGATATTAACCAGAATATTCTTACCTTGGAAAAATATATTACCGACACTATATCTAAGGTTTATGCTCTCTATGGTTTTGGTGCATTGCAAACACCGAGTTTTGAATATGCTGAAGCCTTAGGCAAGTTTTTACCTGATGACGACCGTCCTAATGAAGGCGTTTTTTCTTTTGAAGATGATGACCAGCAATGGTTAAGCTTACGATATGATTTAACTGCCCCTTTAGCACGTTATGTTGCCGAAAATTATGATGAACTCCCAAAACCATTTCGTAGGTTTCAATCGGGTCTGGTATATCGGAATGAAAAACCTGAAATAGGTCGTTTTCGTGAATTTTTACAAATCGATGCAGATACTGTCGGGACATCCTCACCGCAAAGTGATGCCGAACTTTGCGCCTTAGCTTGCGATTGCATAAAAGAGCTAAGGTTTCTAAATGAATCTAAAAATGAAGCGAATATAACACTCGAAGACAAATATGTTTTACGTGTCAATCATCGTTTAATACTAGAAGCCGTTTTAGAACAAGCTGGACTCTCAAAAGATACTGAAGATTATGAACATAAGAAGCTAACGATTTTACGGGCTATCGATAAATTAGACCGTCTTGGTGCAGATGCTGTTCGTCTATTACTTGGCAAGGGACGAAAAGACGAAAGTGGTGATGTCACCAAAGGGGCAGACTTAGAAGAAGAGTCTATCAATATCATTATGCGTTTTTTACAAATTCCTATTGAGAATAATACACGACAAGAAACTATCGAAGCATTTAAGAAGATCATAGGCGATAGCCCAACAGGACAAAAGGGTATTGATAATTTAAAAGCTATCGATAAAATTTTAACAGAAACAGGTGGTTATACTAAAGAAATTATTTTTGATCCGTCCATCGTCAGAGGTCTAGGCTATTATACAGGCATTGTGTTTGAGCTTGAATTAAAAGATTCAAATATCAAAGTTGGCTCTATTGGCGGCGGTGGACGTTATGATGATTTGGTCAAACGCTTCAAAGGCGTAGAAGTTCCTGCGGTTGGGTTTTCGGTCGGCGTTAGTCGTCTTGCCGTAGCTCTTGAGCAAGCTAAATATTTTCCTGAAACAGACGATTTATTACACATCATGGTTGCCATCATGGATAAAGAACAAATACCAGAATTAGCGAAATTAGCCCAAAAGTTAAGACACGAAGGATTCAAAGCAGAATTATATATGGGTGAAAGTGGATTAAAAGCACAATTACGTTATGCCGACAAATCTGACATTAGCCTTGTTCTCATTGAAGGCGAAGATGAACGAAAAAATGGAGACATAACGATTAAAAGCTTAAATCGTGGGAAGGTTTTGTCAGATTCTATAACAGATAATGAAGAATGGCGACGTTCTGAACACGCTCAAAAAACCGTAAAAAAAGACGAGATTGTCAAAGAATTAAAAGCCCTTTCAACAAACCCAATACTTTTTTTTAATGAGACGTAGAATGCAAAAGACTGATTATATGGATATATTTGAACAAGCTGGGTTTACTTTTATAGATCCACCTATTTTACAACCTCTTGACTATTTTTTAGAACGTATGGGTGAATATATGCGTCCTGAATTATGCTATTTCACAAATCACCAAGGCAAAGAATATGCTCTACGCCCTGGTCTCACCATCCCCTCCGCACGATATTATATAGAAAAAGAGCAGAATGAGAACTCTAATCCCGTTCTCTATAGCTATAAAGGCAAGGTGTTTCGTCAAAAACCAGACGGGCAACAACAAGAATTTACACAAATTGGTATAGAAATTATCAACGGAAATTCTTCACAAAATGATGAAAAAGAAATTTTACAATTACTCAAAAACACACTCAAATCTATGGGTATCTCTGAGATAGAAGAAAAAATAATTACCCTTGAAAACAAGACAGAAACTCATGAGCCACTCAATTTATCTTCTATACAAACAGGGCAAGATAAATTGATTTATGGGCGTTCGGAACAAGCAATACAACAACGTTTCGAGGCTAAAAAAACACAAAAAATCGATATACCTAAACATAATGTGCAAGAAAATTCTCTAAAATTTACTTATTATACTGATTGGGCATTTGAACTTTGTGACAAGTCAACCAAAACAGTTCTGGCACGGGGCGGGCGTTATGATGATTTAATCTCTTCTCTTGGCGGAAAAAATGTACCCGCAGTTGGAGGCGCAATTTCTCTTGAGCATGTAGAGACCATTCTAAGAAAACGTAAAATATGACTTCAAAATTTATTCTCGCTATTCCTTCAAAAGGTCGCTTACAGGAACAAAGTCATCAAATATTTGCTGAGGCAGGTATAAAAATACATCGTGATAATGACCGTGTTTATCAAGGAACAATCTCCGGAATCACAGGACAAGAACATGTTGAAGTTCGTTATTTATCCGCCAGTGATATTGCCAAATCATTACGAGAAGGAACGGTACATTTTGGTATTACCGGAGAAGATTTATTACGTGATTTTATTGCAAATTTTGATGATAAGATTGAACTCATTAAAACATTAGGCTTTGGACATGCAGACATAGTTGTCGCTGTGCCTGACGCATGGATTGATGTTGAATATATGTATGATCTTGCCGATATTGCCTTTGGTTTCAAAAAAGATAATCAACATCGCTTACGAGTGGCAACAAAATACACCCGCTTAACAGGTGAGTTCTTTTTGAAGCATAATTTGCATGAATATCAAATCATTCAAAGTTTTGGGGCAACAGAAGGAGCACCTGCGTCGGGAGCAGCAGAAATCATTGTCGATATCACCTCATCAGGTGAAACGCTAAAAGCTAATAAATTACGAATTCTAAAAGACGGGATTATCTTCAAAAGCCAAGCAAATCTCGCTAAATCAAAATCTGCAAACTGGGATGAATTAACAATGAATATAAATAATTCAATCGTAGAAAAAATAAAATATGTGAATAAATAAAAATATTTACCGCTATCCCTTGAAAATAATTTCATCAATCATTATCTCTATGTTACGAAAGAAATTAATAGGAGATTTAAACAATGGCTTTTCAACCTTTACATGATCGTGTTTTAGTAAGGCGTACTGCAGAAGATACAAAAACAAGTGGTGGGCTTATCTTACCAGAAAGTGCACAAGAAAAACCATCACAGGGAACAGTCGTTTCAATAGGAACTGGAACTACAAAAGATGATGGCACAATCACACCCTTAGCCGTAAAAGCAAATGATACTATTCTTTTTGGAAAATGGTCAGGAAACGAAATCACCGTTGATGGCGAAGAATTACTTATCATGAAAGAGTCCGATATACTCGGCATCATCAGTTAATATAACATTCATTATTAAAACAATAGGAGAAAACAATGGCTAAAGACGTCAAGTTCGGTGCAGAAGCACGAGAAAAAATGTTAAGAGGAGTAGATATACTCGCAAATGCAGTTAAGTGTACTTTAGGTCCCAAAGGAGCAAATGCTGTATTAGATAAATCTTTTGGCTCACCACATTCAACAAAAGATGGCGTATCTGTCGCAAAAGAAATTGTATTAGAAGATAAATTCGAAAATATGGGCGCGCAAATGTTGCGTGAAGTTTCAGCACGTACAAATGATGTTGCAGGAGACGGAACAACAACAGCAACTGTGATTGCACAATGTATCGTACATGAAGGAATTAAAGCCGTAGCTGCTGGCATGAATGCAATGGATGTAAAACGTGGTGTTGATTTAGCCGTTAAACATGCACTTGCGGATTTAGACAAACGTGCCACCAAAGTAACATCCAATGCAGAAATCGTTCAAGTCGGAACATTATCTGCAAATGGAGAAAAAGAAATTGGCGAAATGATTGCTAAAGCCATGGAGAAAGTAGGCAATGAAGGCGTCATAAGTGTTGAAGATGCTAAAGGATTAGAAAGTGAACTCACTGTTGTAGAAGGTATGCAATTTGATCGTGGTATTCTCTCTTCTTACCTTGTCACTAATGCTGAAAAAATGATTACAGAATTTGAAGACCCTCTCATTCTTCTACATGAAGGAAAATTGACAAACTTACAACCACTTGTGCCAGTATTAGAAGCGGTCATGCAAGCTGGTCGTCCACTGCTTGTTATGGCAGAAGATGTTGAAGGTGAAGCTTTAGCAGCAATGGTTGTTAATAAATTACGTGGTGGATTAAAAATTGCTGCAGTAAAACACCCTGGATTTGGTGAAAAACGTAAAGCAATGTTAGAAGATATTGCAATCTTAACAAATTCACAGATTATTTCTGAAGAGCTTGGTATCAAGTTAGAAAATGTTACATTAGATATGCTTGGAACTTGTAAGCGTGTCCATATTACTAAAGATGAAACAATGATTGTTGATGGTAGTGGAGATAAGCAAAGTATTGCTGATCGTGTAGCACAAATTCGTACACAAATCGAAGACACAACATCTGATTATGATCGTGAAAAGTATCAAGAACGTCTTGCAAAACTTTCTGGTGGTGTTGCACTCTTGAAAGTTGGTGGTGTGACTGAAATGGAAGTGAAAGAACGTAAAGATCGTATGGATGATGCACTCAATGCAACGCGTGCTGCTGTAGAAGGTGGTATCGTTCCTGGAGGTGGAACAGCCCTTCTCCTTGCAAAAACTGCAGTAGAAAATATCCAAAATGATAATGCTGATATTCAAGCAGGTATCAATATTGTTCTACGTGCTTTGGAAGCTCCTTGTCGTCAGATCGTTGAAAACGCAGGTCTTGAAGGATCAGTGATTGTCAATAAAATCCTAGAAGGTAAAGGTAAGTTTGGCTTTGATGCACAAAAAGAAGAATATACAGACCTTATCGCAGCAGGTATCATCGATCCGAAGAAAGTTGTTGCGACAGCATTATCTGATGCAGCTTCTATTGGTGGCTTAATGATTACCACAGAAGTAATGATCACAGATAAACCAGAAAAATCTTCTGGTGCTCCAGCAATGCCTGATATGGGCGGCATGGGCGGCATGGGCGGAATGGGCGGCATGGGAGGAATGATGTAACCCAACCCCGTTTAGACCATAAATTAATAATTTCATTAAGGGCTGCTCTCTATAGAGTGGCCCTTTTTTGTTAAGAATTAAGAACTTACATTAAATTTTCTTGCATCTCTTTTATAAATCAGGCAATTTCTGCTTATGATGACAAACACGTTACCACTTCACATTGATGGATTATCTGTTCTACGTAATGAGTATGATGCTTTACTTTGTGACGTTTGGGGAGTCATTCATAATGGTGTATCCTTATTTCCTCATGTGACAGAATGTTTAGAGAATTGGCAGAAATCTGGAGGGAAAGTATTACTCTTCACGAATGCGCCTCGACCTGCAGAGATTGTTAAGCAATATTTAGATAATTTATGTCTTCCAAAATCAACATATGATAAAATTCTTTCTTCTGGTGATGCCACACAAGAAATTCTTATTGAACGCCTCAATGCAGGACAAAAATGTTATTTTATCGGCCCTTCAAAAGATATGGACCTATTTAACAATATTGATATTAATTTTGTGGAACCTCATGAAGCAGATTTTGTTTTAATCACGGGACTGTTAGATGATAGCATACAGACGCCTGAAGATTATAAAGACATAATAAAAACACTGCGTATTAAAAATTTACCAATGATTTGTGCTAACCCAGATAAAACAGTACAAATTGATGATAGAATTATATACTGTGCAGGAGCAGTAGCAAAATTATATGAAGAAGAAGGCGGCGAGGTCACTTGGGTTGGCAAACCTCATACACCCATTTATACAATGGGTAAAGCTCAATTACAAACCTTAACAGGAAAAGAGAACCCACGTATTTTAGCCATTGGTGATGGTTATGAAACAGATATTCTAGGCGCAAACCAAGCTCAATTAGATGTTATGTTTGTAACGGGTGGGTTAGCCAAAATGCTTCCCAATATGGAAACAGGTCACGAGATAAAAAGTTTCTTAAAAAATTATCATGCTCATACAAACTATTTTTGTAAAACTCTCAAATGGTAACACAAGAGCTTTATTATAATATTGAGTCTTTACCTGAATCTGCCTGTAATGGCCTCTTAATTATTGGAAGTTTTGATGGTGTACACAAAGGGCATCAAGCTATTTTGCAAGCAGCAAAACAAAAATCAAAAACACAAGGCTGTTCCATAAATGTTCTAATTTTTGATCCACATCCAAGACATTACTTTGCACCAGATACCCCTTCATTACGTCTAACTACGTTAGAAACCAGAGCAAAGCTACTCAAACAATATGGTGCAGACTATGTCACCATTTTACCCTTCACCAAAGACATTGCAGAAATGTCCGCAGAATATTTTATCAAAACTATTATTGCAAAGACTCTCAAAGCAAAATTTGTTTGCATTGGGCATGATTTTCGTTTTGGTGCGTCTCGTCGTGGCAATGCAAAAATGTTAAAACACTATAGTCAAATATATGGTTTCGAAACAATTTTTATAGAGGCAGTCACACCAGAACATAGCCCACAGGTTCCTTATTCATCAACTCATATTAGAAACTGTCTTAGCCATGGTAAAATTCAGCAAGCAACAAAAGCTCTTGGACATTATTGGCATATAGAATCTCATGTTATCAAAGGCGATCAGCGTGGTCGTGAAATTGGTTTTCCTACCGCGAATTTACCTTTAACTGATTATCATTTGCCTTTATTTGGTGTATATGTAGTGCAAACAAAGATAAACGATAAAAAATATTCAGGCGTTGCTAATTTAGGAAAACGTCCAACATTTGAACTTGATACACCACTATTGGAAGTACATTTATTCAATTTTGAAGAAAACCTTTACGGAATGAATTTAAGAATTGCATTGGTTGACTTTATTCGCGCTGAGAAAAAGTTCAATGATTTAGCTAGTCTAAAAAAACAAATTAACCATGATGTAAAAATTGCTCGGCAATTACTTGCCGAACATGATTCACCCTGCTAAAACATCTTTATGACAGAGGAAATCAGAAACTATAAAGAGACATTACATTTACCCGAAACCAGTTTTCCTATGAAAGCAGGGTTGGCAAAAAATGAACCTGA
This sequence comes from uncultured Rhodobiaceae bacterium, assembly GCA_964389695.1. Classification (GTDB taxonomy): domain Bacteria; phylum Pseudomonadota; class Alphaproteobacteria; order RS24; family RS24; genus CAYMEP01. Next base: position 7,230 of record CAYMEP010000002.1, read on the forward strand.
AACTTTGACACAATGGAATAAAATAAACCTCTATGAACAATTACGTCAACAAAGTAAAGACCGTAAAAAATTTATTCTACATGATGGTCCTCCCTATGCTAATGGCGATATTCATATTGGGCATGCATTAAATAAAATAATCAAAGACATCATTATCCGTAGTCAACAAATGATGGGGAAGAATGCCATTTATGTTCCGGGATGGGATTGTCACGGTTTACCAATTGAATGGAAAATTGAAGAGAAATATCGTGCTAAAGGACAGAATAAAGATGATGTACCTTCTGCTGAATTTAGAACACAGTGTCGACAATTTGCGAATGAATGGATTAACATACAATCTGAGCAATTCCAACGTCTTGGTATCATAGGGGATTGGAAAAACCCCTATAAAACGATGAATTATGAATCAGAAGCCATTATTGTTCAAGAATTCTTAAAATTTTCTCAAAATAAGTCCCTATATAGAGGCTCTAAGCCTATTATGTGGTCTGTTATTGAAAAAACTGCCCTCGCCGAAGCCGAGATTGAATATGAAGAACATGTTTCTACAACAATATTTGTCAAATTTCCGATTAAAAATACTATGGCTAATTTAGAGGGTGCAAAGCTCGTTATCTGGACAACAACACCATGGACCATTCCTGCGAATAGAGCTATTGCTTATGCACCATCACTTTCTTATGGTCTCTATGACACTGGGCAAGAAAAACTTGTCTTATGTGATAACCTTGCAGAGAGAGTCATGGAAACGGCAAAGATTGAGACATATACCCGTCTTTCCGATATAGATTTATCAAAAATAAAGTTCTGTACCCATCCTCTTCACGGACAAGGTTATGATTATGAAATTCCTGTTTTAGCAGCTGATTTTGTCACAGATGAAACAGGAACAGGGTTAGTTCATATTGCTCCTGGACATGGACAAGATGACTTTGAATTAGGCTTAGAACACAATATTGAGATTCCTTTTATGATCGATGAGTCTGGTACATATTATGATCATGTTCCTTTATTTTCTGGGCTGTGTATTTTTAATGATAAAGGCAAGGAGGGTACAGCAAATAGTGCTGTGATTGAAGCTTTGGATACAGCGGGGCAGCTACTCGCAAAAGGAAAATTACGCCACCAATATCCACATAGTTGGCGTTCTAAAGCACCCCTTATTTTTAGAAATACCCCCCAATGGTTTATTTCCATGGAACAAAATAATCTACGTAAGAAAGCCTTAGAGGCTATTGATAATGTTCAATGGTTTCCGAAAACAGGTCGAAACCGTTTACAAAGCATGGTGAAGTCTCGTCCTGATTGGGTAGTATCACGCCAACGTGCTTGGGGAGTTCCTTTAACCTTATTCATACATAAAGACACACAAAACATCCTTGATGATCAAGAAGTAAATCAGCGTATTATTAACGCTATTAGTCAAGAAGGTGCTGATGCATGGTTTCAGAAACTACCGCAAGAATTTTTAGGAGATAAGTATAAAGCCGAAGATTATGAACAAATTACTGATATTTTAGATGTCTGGTTTGATAGCGGCGTCACTCATGCTTTTGTCTTAGAAAAACGAGAAGATTTACAGGCACCCGCTGACTTATATGTTGAAGGAACAGACCAACATCGTGGCTGGTTCCAGTCTTCTTTATTAACGTCTTGTGGAACAAGAGGAGTCGCTCCCTATAAAGCGGTCATTACACATGGTTTCACTATGGATGAACAAGGACGTAAAATGTCTAAATCTAAGAAAAATGTGACTGATCCATTAAAAATCATTCAACAATCTGGTGCGGATATCATTCGTTTATGGGTTATGAGTAGTGACTATGTAGATGACCAGAGAATTGGAAACGATATTATTAAAGCCAATACAGATGCCTATCGTAAAATACGGAATACATATCGTTTCTTACTCGGCAACCTCTCCAATGAGTCATTAGACAATCCCGTTAATTACGAGGATATGCCGTCTTTAGAGCGTTATATGCTACATAAGATAGCAACGATCGATATACTTGTACGAAAATATTATAATCAGTATGAGTTTAGAAAAATTTATCAACTTCTCTTTAATTTTTTTACACTTGATTTATCAGCTTTTTATTTTGACATTAGAAAAGATACTCTTTATTGCACTCGCAAGACTGATAGTGAACGACGTTCCTGTATCACCGTGTTAGATAAATTATTCTATTGTCTCACCAGCTGGATGTCCCCCATATTATGCTTCACTATGGAAGAAGTATGGCAATCACGTTTTAATGACCCTTCTAACTCTGTGCATTTACAACAATTTCCTGATATACCGACACAATGGCATGATGAAGAACTTTCTCAAACTTGGGAAATTATTTGCAATACTCGCCGGGTGGTGACAGGAGCACTAGAAATAGAACGCAGAGAAAAACGTATTGGTTCAAGTCTAGAGGCCGCACCAAAATTATATGTAACGTCCGAACTCAAAGAATTATTAGACCTTAGCGCCCAAAAAGATAGCATAAAAATGGAAGATATTTGTATCACCTCAACAATTGAGATTATTGTCGCCCCCCCCCCAGAGAACGCCTTTAAGTTAGACGATGTTCCAAATGTAGGTGTTGTTGTCACTTTAGCAAAAGGAAAAAAATGTCAACGTTCCTATAGAGTATTAGAAGATGTTGGAACAAACCAGAATTATCCAGATTTAAGCTTTAGAGATAGCGAAATTGTTACAGAATATGATAACAGAAAGAACCAAGAAAATGTTTAAGCAACTCCTATATTCTCGAATGCACCAAAAAGCCTTAATTTTAGCATCCATCTGCTTTATATTAGACCAAATATCTAAGTCTCTAGCTGTTAATAAACTCTCTACGGGAAGTATTTATATATACCCTTACCTAGATTTAAACTTAGTATATAATCCAGGCATTAGCTATGGTCTCTTTCCTACAAACAGCACAATAGGTCTATACACCTTAATATTTATTACAGGCTTAATCACATTTTGTTTGTTATGTGCCATGCTAAAAAGCCAAGAAAAATTTTATATTTACTCTATTGGTCTTATTATAGGCGGAGCATTGGGCAATATATATGACCGCATACACAGAGGTGCCGTTGTAGATTTTATTAGCCTGCATAACGAGACAATGTATTGGTATATATTTAATTTAGCCGATGTATTTGTTACAGTTGGTGCTATACTTGCTATATTACATGTTTTTCGTAGCACTAAATAGAGGTTCCTAAATGATACAGATTTTCAAGAAATATAAAATTATTTTATATGTATTTATTTTTTGTATCTCTGTAATAGGATGCTCACATGACAGTCAATATGGTGTATCAGATGAGTTTACAATCATAGTCAAACCAGCTTTAATCGTTCCCCCAGATTACCATTTATTGCCACCTCTTAAAGAAACAAACTATAAGCATAAGATAAAAGAGGAAAATCACTATTCTATTTTAACGGGACGAAAATACCAAACCTCTCATAAATTATCAAAGAGTGAACAAAACTTACTTTCAAGCGCTGGTGCTCTTGATGTACCTAGTAAGATACGTCAAGAAGTGGATAATGCACTGCTCAAGAATAAAAAATAACTCTATAAATATATGCTATCTATAAAACATTATCTTTGCCGAATAGTCTTTATATTCTATATATTTTGTTTATCTCCTTCTGTTCTGCACGCTAAAACAGAGCAGGTAAAAATAACAACCTTAGATAACGGTCTAACCATCGTTGTTATAGAAGATAAACGTGCTCCAATTCTTACACATATGGTTTGGTATAAAGTGGGTTCCCGAGATGACCCTATGGGTAAATCTGGCTTAGCACATTACTTAGAACATCTTATGTTTAAAGGAACAAAAAGAATTCCTTCTGGAGATTTTTCCAAACTTATCTCTCAAATGGGGGGCAATGATAATGCATTTACCTCTTATGATTACACCGCTTATTATCAAAAAATTCCTATCCAGTATTTATCAGAAGTTATGTCCATGGAAGCAGACCGTATGACAGGGCTAATATTAAATGATAAAGTCACATTAGCCGAAAGAGCTGTTGTATTACAAGAACGTGCCAAACGTGTTGATTCAAACCCTTTTTCTCTTCTCAAAGAAAGAATCCGTAAGCGATTACATAGTCCACATCCTTATTCTATACCTATCATTGGATGGAGAAAAGAGATAGAAAAACTCAGCATCAAAGATGCCTTAACATTTTACCGACGTTTCTATACCCCGAATAATGCCATTTTATTAGTTGTTGGCGATACAGACCTAGAAACTGTAAAAACCTTAGCTAAAAGAACTTACGGCAAGATTAGGTCTCGCACGGTATCAAAGACAAAACCAGAAGTATCAAAATATTTAGACGGCCCCGCTATAATATCACATACAGACCCAACCATACATAGACCGATTTGGACACAACTACACCAAATTGACGCATGGTCTCCAAAACGAGCAAAAGAGTTTGCTGCCTTAGACATTCTGATACATATTTTAGCTGGGGATACCACAAGTCGCCTATATAAGAATCTCGTTCTTAAAACTCAACAAGCCTTAAGCATTAATGCCTTTGCCAATACAGGACGTCAGTTTCAAGGAGAAATTCTTATAACCGCATTCCCCAGCTCTGTAAAAGACATAAAAAACATGACAGAAACCATAAATAATGAGTTTAATAAAATAAAACACACCCTCATTTCACAAGAAGAATTATCTCGCAGCAAAGTTCAATTACTAAGTCAGTTCATTTTTAATAAAGATACACATCAGTATTTAACATTTCTCTATGGAGGTAATCTCAGTATTGGTATAAAATTGGAGGATATTGAAAAATGGTCCAAACATATTCAATCTGTCACTGCGAAAGATGTCCAAGCTGCGGCAAGGACCTTCTTGTTACCCAATCGTAGTATCACAGGACATCTCCTACCACAAAGTTCAACCATGACTACATCACAATGATTAATATTTTTTCTATTATTACTTTTATTTTCAGCTGCATTTTTTATTCTTCTGCGTCTGCGGTTAATCTACCCATACAAACAATGACAATCTCTAATGTCAGGATTCTCCTTGTGGAAAATCATCAATTACCATTATTGCGTATCCGAATGGCATGGCAAGGTGGTGCAGCAAATACTAAACCAAGTATTGCCAAATTAACGAGTTTCTTATTAACTGAAGGTGCAGGAAATTTAGACCAAGGTGCTTTTCATAAAAAGCTTAACCAACATGCAATCACAATTAATTTTACGGCAACACAAGATAGGCTTTATGGGAACTTAGACTGCTTATCCCAATATAAATCTGTAGGGTTCTCTCTTCTAAAAGATGCCTTAACAACGCCACATTTTAAATCTCATATTTTACAACAAAAGAAGAAACTCCTTTTAGCTATTTTACAACAAAAGCAATCAGACCCAGGTCAAGTGGCAAACAGAGCATGGCATAAAGCAGCGTTTCTTTCTCACCCTTATGCCCTCCCTATAGAAGGTACCAAGAATAGCATTCAAAAAGCCGATACTACTGATATACAAATATATCACAAACAAGTCATTGCAAAGAATAACCTCTTCATTGCTGTCTATGGTGATATTAACAAAGCAGAATTAAGGAAACAAATTACGCCTTTACTCGCCGCTCTGCCTCAAGAAAGTATGATATCACCAGTTACAAACGTCAAATTTCCGGAACAAGGGAAATACATACATATTGAACACCCTACTCCACAAACAAAATTATTTTTTGGGCATAGGGGTATTGGATACCACCACCCTGATTTCTATGGTGCATATTTGATAAATACACTTTTAAGTGGAGGCCACTTCTTTTCTCGTCTCACAGAAGAAATTCGAGAGAAACGGGGGCTTTCTTATGGAGTGTCAGCACATTTATACCCATTAGAACATACTACTTCATGGCTTGGGAATGCAGCAAGTCACCCTGATGGTATTAGAAAAATACAACAAATCATTCAAACAGAAATGCAGCGCATCATAGAACATGGTGTAACTGAAAAAGAACTACAACAAGCAAAACAATATTTAACAGGAAGTTACCAATTACGTTTTAGTAGCGGTGCTGAAGTTGTTAATCAGCTTTTAAGAATACAAATTCATAACTTAGGAGAAGATTTCTTTCAAAAGCGTAATACGTATATACAAGCTATAAACACAAAAGATATACAAAGAATTGCACGCTCTTTCTTACAACCAGAAAAACTAATAACCGTGACCGTCGGAAAAGGCTATATGAAAAAATAATTTTTTATGAATAGCTATTTTATGATATAATAAAGATTATTAGTAATAAGTTAGTTTAGTTCATGCGTATCTATATAGTAATTTTACTCATTTGTGTTGTCTGCCCTCTACCATATTTTTTATTGCATACATATGGAGATCAGATAAAAATGCCATTTTGGTTATTCATCAACATTGTAATATTTATCACCCTTTGCGTTTCTTATATTATATATCTAAAACATAAAAATAGTAATCTTTGGAAAATATTAGATCAATACTTTGGTGCTGAATGCACAAAATTATTGATCAACCAAAAATCAAAATTAATGTTAGGCACTAAGACAACAACCATCAGTGTAATGTTTGTTGATTTACAAGGATTCACAAAAATATCTGAAAAGCTACAGGATACTCCAGAGATACTTACATATATTATGCAACGTTTCTTTACGATTATGTCACAGCAAATACAAACAGAACGTGGAATTATTGATAAATATATTGGTGATTGTATCATGGCATTATGGAATACGCCTCATAAACTCAAGAACCATACAACCCATGCATGCCGTACAGCTCTTAAACTTAATATGGCACTAAAATTACTCAACCAAGAATTACTTAATCATAAGTATATATATTCTATATGCCCAAACGGTTTGAAACTCGGTATTGGCATTAATACTGGTCAATGTCTTGTTGGACATATTGGGGCAGAAAAACGATTTAATTATTCTGCGATTGGTAATACCGTAAATGTTGCTTCTCATTTAGAATCACAAACAAAATTCTGGGGGCTGAGTATTCTGGTAGGCGAAGAATGTTATAAAAATACCCAAAAGTTTGCCTATATAGAAATTGATAATTTATTCAATTTTGAACAAAAGAAAACACCTGAACGTATCTATACCTTATTAGGCAATGAAATATATGCACGTACACCAGAATTCCAAGACATTATACAACGCCATAATAAAATGCGTAACGCCTATCATACAGAGGACTGGTGCATTGCAAAGAGCTTACTTCTTAGGCTAGAAAACGATCTCCCAGAATTAAAACAATGCTATCAAATTTACCGTGATACAATCAATGAATTAGAAATCAACCCTAGAAGTCGAAAATTATTTCCCGAACAAGCAAGTTAATTTAACAAAAAGAATAATTTGATGTATAATCAATCGTATAGATTAACCAAATAAGAATGAATTTTATATATGAATGCTATTCAACACATTTTAGAGGCTATCCATATCAACCAGAGCACTTTTTTACTTCTAGGTGCTCTACTCATATTATTTATATTATGCCTGTTTGTACTCTCTTGGGAGCATAAAAAATCTAGAAGAAAGCTTCAAGACAAAAAAGAACTCTCTTCCAATAATACACCTTCTTCAATTTTATTAGAAATGAATGACGATACTGAATTATTTAATACACAAAAAACAAATGGATCAGATATTGAAATGGTACTCAAATCTCTCAATGAAAACGAGGAAATCTCCACAGAATCTCTAGAAAAACCCAAAGTCATACAAGATATGACTTCCTCCTTAGATATACCTAAACCTAACATAACAGATATAGATCCACCATCAGACCAAGAAGTATCTCAATTAGAAGAATTAGTAGATCTTGAAAAGAAGCTTCTCGCCCTACGTGAACTATATCATGCTAAAATGATCTCCACAGAAATTTACATTTTGAAAACTCGTGAGTTTACTCATAAAATAAAATGAATACTTCTATTCCAAATTCAGGAAATTCTGGCTTTACAATTATCGATCTGATGATGACTTTAGCATTATCTGGTATCATCAGCATTGGATTATACGGCTTTATGACTTATATAAATCAAGAAAATTTAAATATAAGAAATCATAATTTTTTACAGCAACAAGCACAACAAGCCTATAATCATATACAAATATCTATAAAAAATGCAGGAAAAACAATATCTCAACCCTCCCTTACCAAAACACACGCAGTCAACATTTCTAATAATAACATTACCCTATGCCAAGAAATGAATAATGGAGAATGGCTGCTAACACAATTACGTCTTTCACCCTTAGAAAATAACCTTGGTAGCTTACAACGCAGATATCAATTTGGTGAGTGCACACTTAATACACAAGTACAAGACTGGGAAAACTTAACGGATGCAGTTTTTTCTGATATATTATTTTCTAATACTCTCTCGGATTACATTTTAGATACTAAACTTATTTTAAAGAATACTGACCACTCCACTACATTGACCCGTCATTATTTAATGCCCTTTCATGCATTATTGGAGATAAAATAATACATGAAATATTCCTTGAAGACCTTAAACAACCAGAATGGTTTTACCACTTATTTTATATTGATCATAATGATATTGGTTAGCTTACCTTTAACCGTTACTTTAACACATCTCAAACGGCACCATGATATCATTATTTCTGATATTCATCATATACAGTTGCGTACATATTCCGATATGGCATTACAAATTGGTTTTCTACGTTTACTAGAGGAAATAGATGATTTAGATGATGATATCACTAGCTATACACTACCTATTGGTAACAATGATACAGCATTATCCTCTCAAAGAGCATCTTGCTTGAATCGACAAACAAATTATATAGAGAATACTTCTAAATATCTTGGCTCTGCCCTATTCACAGATAAAAATATACAATTACGTTTCTTTACACATGACATTACAGAGAACCTGACAAACCGTAGATTTGAGATATATGGTTGTGCTTTCCAAAATGAAAAAATATCTCTTAGCCACGGTGTTTGGACATTTGACTCAACAGATGAAGGGGCATTTATACTAGATTACATAGAATATTTCTAATTTAGATATGAATAAAATGTACGTTTTCTTGAAATATATACCCCTTCTGGAGATGTAATAGACAATAACACCTGATACAAAGGAAAAAGTAATACTTTATCAATAATAGTAACAGACTGTAGGTCACAACTATCACCATATGATATATATTTTGCGAATCCTTCTGTATAAAATTCTTGTACTGTACACACAATCTGTGTTCTTGAAATAAGAAATGAAACCCCTGACATTGGTATGTTTACAGTATCATAAATTTCTAATCTTTTATTTAGAGTATCATGATCTTTTACTTTAATATCAGATAAAAGTATTAAATCTGTAATATCCACCTCTACCTCATCAATATTTATTCCATTATTCTGTAAAAAGGTTTGCCAATTATCAGGAGATAAATGTGTAAAATTTTGACGTAATTGGAACCTCATAGAAATATCATCTAATATAGACTCAGCAACCAATATCATATCTGCTTTATTCACAGATCTATTCACAAATGTCCTATTTGACGTAAGCGTATAAAATACAGCAACCATCAAGAATATCATCAAACTTGATGCTACAAGCAAATCAATCATAGAAAACCCATCTTGACGCATTAACATTAACGCATCATATTTTCAGGTGAAATACCAATACGAGGCGTAATCACCGTAGGTGCAAGAAAGATAATCAATTCATCAGATTGTATCTGCTTATCTTGTGCAGATACAAAAAAGTCTCCTATAATAGGAAGACTACCCAAAATTGGTAATGGTTTATTAATCTTTTTATTAGCTTCTCTATATAAGCCAGCCAAAACGATTACATCTCCTGGTGCAGCATCCATACTCGTAATAATATTATTTGAAAGCTGAGGACTATTGGCTTCTTCTCCTAAGAATGTACTATCTTCAAAATTTATTTCTAAACTCACATGATCATTAAGCACATTAATCGTAGGGGTAACCGATAAATTTAAACTAGCTTCAACTGGGACATAACTACTGATCGTTTTAAAAACAGGCGCCCCAGTCGTACCATTTGTTTCACCTGTCGGATTCTGAGTAGTCACTTCTCTAAAACGTGTCACCGTTCTTTTAATACTTGCAGGAACTCTATCTTTAGCTAGAATTGTCGGACTAGAAACTGTTCTACCAATATCCTTCACTTCCATATAATCGATCAAACCAGTTAAACTACCCGAGGTATTAGAGATAGAAAATTGATTCTTTACGTTATTACTAATCAAGCTCCCAATAAAATTCAAATCTGGAGAAAACTTAGATATATTCTCAGCAATTTGTATACTAGCTTCTAACTTTCTTTGCCAATTTCGTGCGACATTCACCATAAACACTTCCACCAAAACCTGCTTAGCAGGAATATCTAAATCTTTAATTAATTTATGAGCTAAATCTATATCCGCCTTTAACCCTGTAATAACCAAAGCTGTTTTATCAACATTAATCCTTGGAGGACGGAAATTATTATCTTGCATCTTTACGATTTCTGAATTGCCTACAACTTGAGTAGTCTCTGGCACATTAACGTCCTGTTTATCACCCCCTGTTTTGTCTACCTCAAAAGTCATTGTTTTATTTGGATAAATTTTTTCAAAATAAGTTTCTAATGAAGAAGCCACCATTTCTGTCTCTTGATGAAAAACTGTAAAACGATCCGTATAAATCGGTTCACTCGTTGCCAGAGATATATCTTTGACAATATCTGGCATATACTGATCAATATCTTTTTTCATAGCTTTAAGAACATTAGCCCCGGATCCATTTTTTTTATCTGCCTGCACCATTTGCAAATGATTATATTCTTGTTTTCGTAAGGCTACAGCTTGCTTTAAAGAAAAAATCTCATTTTTAACCTTTCGTCTTGTTAGAATTTCTAAATTACGCAATTTATTCAAGCTATTTTGACGTGTGAATGCATTTTCCTTAAGAATAATTAAAGTTTTAGATGTCGCATGAGATAACCTTGTATCAACAGTTAATAAAGAACTAATACTACGCCAACGCGCCTCTTCTCCTACTTGATTAAAATAGGTATTATAAATTTCAAATAACTCTTGGTAATGCTTCTCACCACGACTGACTTCTTGATAAATATTAGCCATTTTATTATGGTCTATTGCTATTTTTATTGCGACAGAGAGATGTTTCTTAAATTCATCATTAGTATAAAAACGAGCAATCTTTTTTTGACGATCATAAACAATCGTAATATTATGTTCTTCGATAATCACATTCAATATATCTAAAACATCTGCGTTCTTAATATCCATAAATATTTCTTGCGACATATTCATTATATTTTGTGACAAATGAATAGGCAAATCAATACTATCAGCTAAAGCTTGTAAAACAACATATACTCTCAATCCAGAAAAATTTGTACGAATCATTCGATGGGCAATCATTGGTCTTATATCTTGTATATTCCCAATAGAAACACCTACCAAAAGATCATGCCCCATAAACAAAAAGTTTTTTTGTAAGTCTATATATTCATCCCGCTTACCTAATTGACTACGCCCAAAAACCATAAAATTATTTTCAGATAGATCCTGATTAAACCCTATAATTGTTTGCGCCTTAAAATCAAACAAACGTTCTTCGATTTCCCCCATATCTTGAAGAATAATCTTTTCAACTTCAAAACGGTAAGCCTCTTCTTCAAGAGTAAACCTACTAGCAACCTCTTTCTCGAAATTCAATAATTCTTCTTGCTTTAACAACAATTCTCGTTGTTTTAATTCAAGGATCCGTAAAGAATCTGATAATGACTGCAATCCTAATTGACCCGTTTGGAAAGATAATTTTGTTAACGAATGTTCATCAATAGGCACACGAATTTGTAAAGTGCGTCTACGTGGTGGCAAATATCTTTTAGTTAACGAATCCGACTTTTCTTGGCGTTCTACCTTTTCTTCCATGGTATATTGTTTAGCATAACGCCTTTTCTCAAAAAGACGTTTTCCACCTTCTACAGTCAAATTCTCTTGGTCGGACTGTCCTTCACAACCAATCAAAAATGATATAAGAAAAAATAATACAAAATGGAATAATACTCTCATAATACACAACAACTCTTTACTACACAACGCTACAAAATAACTGGATTCACAATAAATGGGATTTGGCAATACGTCCTATCGCTTCACTAACAACTTCACGAGCAATCTTAGGTAAATGCATATTAATCCAAGATTCGATTAATGGACGTGTAACATCAGTGACTGCTTTATGAATCATTTCTTGTGTTTCCTCTGTTTGGAATACATTTGAGAAACGAGAAATCTCTGCCTGTAAAGCTAAACTAGCTTCCTGACTTACCAAAACATCTAGTCCTTCTAAACTCTCATTTAATGCTACATCAGACAGCTTCTTCTGACTGGTATCTATGTCAATACATGTTTCTGCTTCTGCGATTAAATTATTAATAGAATCATATAATTCTTTAACACTACGTTCTTTTTTCATCACCATATCACACCTTCATTATACAAATTCAATTCTGAGAAAATCATAAAACAAAATCCATAAAAAAGCTATTGAAACAAGGAAACACCCAAAAGGTAACTTACATAAGTTCTTGTCTTGTTTCTCTAGTGTTTCTGCATTTTCTATATTCTTCTTTGAGTATAAAATCCATACAACACCAAATATTGCACCCACAATACTTGCCATAAATAGTATAGGAAAAAGTACGAACGGTCCAAACCATGCTCCAAACATTGCCATTAACTTTATATCACCCATACCCAGACCATCTATACCACGCCAAAAACGATATAACATCATAATACCTACCATTAGAACCAAACCAGAGAATGCACCAACTAAGGACATCAGAAAACTTGGCATTTCAGGCATACCGAGTAAAGAAAAAACTAAGCCTAAAATTAATCCCCCTATTGTAAGAGTATTAGGAATAATAAAATGGTCTAGATCCGTCAAAAATATAATCAAACATATGATATAAAATGGAAGAAAAGTGAAAGCTACAAGCAACTCAAGCCGTTTAAATAATAAAACAAGCAACCCTGCCGCCAATATCTCTACTATAATATAACGTATGGGAATAGGTCGATTACAACATGATGAATATCCACAATTCCTCAACCACCCATAAAGAGGTATATTCTGAAGAAACCGCAAAGCCTTACCACAATTACAACAACAAGATGGGCTGTAAATCCAATCACGATTCTGTCCATAGCGTATAGACACAACATTCGCAAAACTGCCCAAACATAAACCAAATAAGAATACAAAAAACATTACAAAAACACACGCAATAATACTAACACTATTATTATACTAGTATAAGTAGTATACTGTGTCTACCTAAAGAGCCAATTATCTAAAGTTATTGTATAAATACTATGTCTGAATTTCCAATTTATCATCATATATGCCAATTACTCCATACACAGCGTATTTCAGATTTTCATCTACAATCTGGAAAAGCATTAACAGCACGCATAGAAGGGAATATCACCTCTATTCCTAATTGCCTTATTACTCATGATGAATTAGACAAAATATTTAAGAGTGTATTATCTGACGTAGAGTACCAAAAATTCTACCAAAATAATGATATTGATTTTACTCTTACCATTAAAACACATAGATTCCGTGCAAATGGCTATCGAGTATTAGAAGGGTGGGCACTAGTTCTACGTGTTATTGTGGACGAAATACCTGATATAGAACAATTAGGGTTGCCAGAAGCCGTTAACCAAAGCTTACTTAAAGAGTCAGGACTCATTCTCATTACAGGGTCCACAGGTTCAGGAAAATCTACCTCTCTTGCTGCAATCATTAATAAAATCAACAAAGAACATCGCAAGCACATTATTACGATAGAAGACCCAGTAGAATTTATTCATCACCCAATAAAAAGTATTATTTCTCAACGTGAAGTTGGACGCAATACAAATAGCTTCTCTAGTGCATTACGTGGTGCATTACGTCAGGACCCAGACATTATTTTACTAGGTGAATTACGTGATTATGAAACCATTTCTATGGCTCTCACTGCGGCAGAAACAGGACACCTCGTTTTTGGTACATTGCATACCTCAGGTGCTATTGCAACAATTAACCGTATCCTCGATACATTCCCCAGTGGAGAACAGTCTCAAGCACGTAATCAATTATCACAATCTTTACAATTGATTCTAGCTCAGACGTTACTAGAACGCAAAAATAAGGATGGACGTATCGCAGCATTTGAGCTCATGGTTTGTATTCCAGCAATCCGTAACTTAATTAGAGAAAATAAAATTGAACAAATCAATACCACCATCCAAACAAATGCAAAACATGGCATGATTACAATGGAAAAATATATTGAAGAATTAGAACAGCATGGACTTATTTAATCGAATAAAAAAGGCGACTAACTAGCCGCCTTTTCCATAAAATTTCTAGAAATAAATTACACTTATTCCCAAGTAACACCCCATCCATTTTGGGTCGTCAATTTTTCTACACCTGAAGCATCTGGCACACAATAAAATACTGTAAACCTTGCTTTATCTTCTATTGTTTTCTCAGATCTTAGCACAATATCACCTTTTGTTACACCTGTAACAGCAGAACAATCAGTTGAACTATCGTCAACAATCGCTACTCCAGAAGAACCAAAGATTGTTGTATTCCCTACACGACTAGAATCATAAGGATTCTTAAAGCTTTCGAAGGGTCCACTCACAGAAGAATTACCAAGATCATCCGCACAAGCTTCAACATCTATATCATCTGCCCATGCAATATCATTACAATTATTGGGTTTTACTTCAATATTTGCTGCTCGAACAGTTTTTGTATTTAAAACCCACTGTTGCACAGCCTTCGCATTAGACTCTGTAACAGACTTCTTTGTACTATCAATATAACCTTGGTAACCAACAACACCTACAGCTGCTAACACACCTATAATTGCTACGACTACGAGCAATTCAATAAGACTAAAGCCTTCTTCTCTATCAAAACGAGTATTCATTATTATCTCCTTACTAAACTCATTACGCACTTCATGAAACGCAACACTGGTGTGAATATACATTATATCAATTTATTATGTAAATATAAATTAGACATTTTATATATTATAGGTTAACAGTGTTACTCAATTAACATAAACCACAACCAAAAGTTGTGTAAATAAGTTGCGTTTTCAGGAGTATAAATATGTCATTCTCATTCAAGGAATCTAATCATTCCCTCTATCTTTCTCTGGTTGGAGAAATAGATTTGAACCTAAACACAAAAATCAAACCCCAATTACTTCAAGAGCTAGAACAAAAAGTAAAAAGTTTTAAAATAGATGCTTCATTAGTTAGTTATATAGATTCATCTGGTATTTCTATACTAATTATGGCGTGGCAATTATGTACAAAAAAACACATAAATTTTGTCATTGAAAAAGTCAGCACTGAAGTCATGGATATTATAAAACTCGCACATCTAGACACCCTTTTACCCATTGAAGAAAACACAGGGCCTGCCCACCAAGCACAAATTCCTCCAACTATATTAGAGCAACCCATCACCACAACGGCTAAGCCCCTACAAACAATAGATGATGAAATAATTGTAAAAGAATTATCTGATAGGAAACAAGATAAATTATCTCAGAATACACAAAAAGAACATAAACTTGCGCCTATATCTGATAATGAAATTCATTCCCAAGCCAATAAAAAAGAAACAACATATTTTAAGCCTGGAACATTTTAAAATAAATGTCTAATTCTGAATTACATTTAGAAATAATTCATCAGATGATGACTGGGTTTTCTTCAGACTCCACTCTAAATACAGCGATTAAAAAAGGGCTGTCCTATTTATGCACTACTCTTAGAGCTGAAGCCGCAAGTTTTTTCATTCTCAATGAAGAAACACAAAACTTAGAATGTCACGCTTGCTTAGGTCCTGTTGATATTACAGGAATTATAATTTCTAAAGACCAAGGTATTATTGGGAAAACAGTAACTAATAATCAATTACATCATATTCTAGACTGCAAAGAAAATAGTTCCTTTTTAAATGATATTGATCGTTATACAGGCTTTACAACAAAATCTATCATTTGTGCCCCCTTATTTTGTAATAACCAGATGCTCGGGGCGATTGAGTTACTTAATCGTCAAGGAGAAGGAGAAAACGAGCAGTTTTCTTATGAAGACGCACAATCGGTTCATCTTCTTGCAAAAGCTGCTGCCCTTGCCTTACTCAACCTCCGTCTGACAACGTCTATGCTTGAAACGGAACAGTTAAAAAGAAATTTACATATGGCTGCACGTGTACAAGAAAATTTATTTCCACAACAACACAATCCTTATGCATATGGAAACAATATCCCTAAAGCAGGCATATCTGGGGATTTATTTGATTATATACAACATAGTAATTTGGTATATTTCTGTATTGCTGATGTTTCAGGAAAAGGTATTGATGCAGCTTTGATTATGACCAAAACGCATAGCTTATTCCGTAACCTCACCAGACAATCTTTTTCAATAGAACATATAATTCAACAAATAAATTATGAACTATATGAAACCTCTATCAATGGTATGTTTGTTACAGCTTTAATAGGGTATTACGATATAGACACCCAAAACATTACTATTTGCAATGCAGGTCATGAAGCAGGGCTCATTCTAAGAAACAATGGATTTGTTGAGTATATTCGCCCTAGTATACACCCATTAGGCATCACAATTTTTGAACAAGGAGATATAACTTGCCAGAATATCAATATATCTGACGCACGGTTTTTTGGTTATTCTGATGGATTAACACAAGTATACCCTCAAGAAAGAATTGCGGACGACTTATATAAGAAAAACAATGATAATCTAAAAACTCAAATATCATCTATCATGACGCAGGTAGAACAAAATTCTACACAGATTCAAGATGATTTAACCATATTAGGAATTGGTCAATGACCCACAGTTACTCTGCAACCTTTCCCAATCAGTTAAATATATTACATGAATGTCGTAAATATATAGAGCACAAACTCACAAACATAATTTCTTCCAAAAAGAAGAATGATGTATGTTTTGTTAGCCATGAAGCCGCAACAAATATTATTTCCCACTCCTTTACACAAGAAAATAGTGGTACATTTACAGTCACCATAGATATAACATCAGATTTATTAAGTATTACCTTTGTGGATACAGCCCCTTTAATGGATTTAGCAAAAATAAAACCACGGCACCTATCCGATATCAAGCCCAATGGACTGGGAACATATTTTATGCTTCAACTTTCCGACAAAGTCATCTGGACACATAAACACAATCAGAATCATGTGATCATGTACTGGCATTTAAGCACTCAACCCGCAGCCAAATCTCCCGCAGAAAAAATTGGCAAATAAAGGGCAACTACCATCGCACCAATCACAGCACCAACAATAACAATCATAAGGGGCTCAATAATAGTGGATAGACCCGCAACCATACTATTAAATTCTTCTTCATAATAATTAGAAACAGCTGTCAGCATCTCATCCATATTTCCTGTCTGTTCTCCTACTGCCAATAATTGAGATAAATCACTTGGAAATATTCGTTCTCTCGAAAATAAAACAGATAACTCCACTCCTAATACAATACGTTTTTTAATTCTCTCGAATGCTTTTAAAAACAAAATATTATTTGTTACTGATTTTGCAACCTCTATTGTATCTAGAACACTCACGCCAGCAGCCAATAGATTGGCCATCAATAAAGTAGTACGTGCAATGACTGCCTTAAGAAAAATATCACCAAATAGAGGAATCTTTAATAATAACTTACACCAAATTAACAAATAAATTGAAACATAATGTTTCATAAATTTATGGAAACTAATAATGAGTATAAAACTAATGACAACACCCATAACATTTCCTATTGAGGATACCCATTCCCCTATATCTACAATTACCTGCGTGGGCTTTGGCAAAGTTAACCCCATATCTTCGTACATTGTCTGAAATGTTGGTACAACATTGGTCAACATAAAAACACTAATACCAAGTGTAACGACCAACAAAGTAATTGGATAAAATAGCGCCGACTTAATACCAGCTTTAATTTTAGCTTGCTTCTCTAAAATTTGTACAAGTTTATCTATAAAAACATCTAATTTTCCTGAAATCTCACCTGCCTGAATCATATTCACATAAACATTATCAAAATGCTTATCATGTCGCTTGAAAATTTCTGTTAGTGATTTTCCAACATTCAGATCATTCACCATACTTCCAATCACTTGCCTAAGATTTGTTCCCTTTGTCTGTGAATGAATCATATTTAAGCTATCCATAATAGGTAACCCAGCACGGATCATAGTAGATAACTTCTTGCTAAACATCAAAATCTCTTTATCACTAATTTTTCCAAAAGGCCCCCATGTAATCTGCATATTCAGACTAGAATCATGTTTTATCTTTTTTTGTTTAACTTTGATAACTTCAATCTTCTGTTGACGTAATATCATACGCGCATTAGCTAAGGACGATGCCGAAAGACTACCCTTAACCACCCTACCTTTCTGTCTCCCCTTATAAACAAAATTTATCATCAACACACCACAAGAACACGGCTATATTCTTCAAGACATAAAACACCAGATTTTATATAATCCAACCCCATATCTTGCATCGTATAAAAACCATTTAAGCGTGCCACTTCTAATAACTCTTGTGGATTTGCTTGATTTAAGATTGCCATTTCAAGATCAGGTGTCACAGACAAGACTTCATAAACACCCTGTCGTCCTTTATATCCTGTATGCTCACAGTCATCACATCCTGCTCCTTTTTGGAAAGAAATCGTGTTTATCTGTTCTTCTGCAAACCCCATGTGTTGAGTAATATCCTTTGTTGCCGACAAGTCAGGAATCAAACAATTCGTACAGTTTCTTCTAGCTAACCTTTGCGATACTACTAATGATAAGGCGGCAGAAATCATAAAATCGGATACGCCCATATTACTCAAACGACTAATAGTTGAAATAGCATTATTGGTATGTAAACTAGAAAGTAATAAATGACCTGTTAAAGATGCTTTCACTGCCATGTCTACAGTTTCTTGATCCCGTATTTCTCCCACTAATATCACTTCTGGGTCTTGCCGTAGAAAAGCTCTTAAGGTCGTCTGGAACCCTAATCCAATTTTTTCATTGATTTGAACTTGCCCAAGCCCTTCTAAGTAATATTCTACAGGGTCTTCGGCAGTCATAATGTTTTTTGTAGGGTCATTCGTGTATTGCAATGCAGCATAAAGTGTTGTGGTTTTACCTGAACCAGTTGGACCTGTTACCAATATCATACCTTGTGGAGCTGAAACCGCTTCTTTCAATAAAACAAGGTCACTTTCTCTAAACCCAAGCTTATCAATTTGTAAATCTGGACTATTCTTTAATAAACGAATAACAATACGCTCACCATATTTCCCTGGCAAAATATTAAACCGTGTATCAACAGTATGATCATTTTTATCCTGATAAGAAATTGCACCATCTTGTGGTAAACGCTTCTCAGAAATATCACAGTCAGCTAAAATTTTTAACCTTGTTACAATAGCCAGATAATTATGATAAAGATACTCATGATAGTCTTCTTGTATTTCTAACAAGCCATTAATACGAAACCTCAAACGTGCAACCCCTCTGAATGGTTCAATATGAATATCACTCACCTCCAACTCACTTGCAGATTGTAAAATAGAATCACAAAACTGAGCCACTAACTCACCATCATCATTTTTAAAATGACGCTTTTTTGGTTTAGGGTTAACAGAAGAATCAAATTTATCTTTATCTTTTGTACTCTCATGTAATTTTCGTAATGGTTGATATTGCAAACACTCTTGGAACATTGAAGGGGTAATAACAAAACATTCTATATTAAAATGAGTCATCGCTTTAATTTGTCCATTTAAAGTAATTTGTGTTGGGTCAATAATACCAACATGCAAGAACCGGCCAACAAGCGCGAACGGTATCATTTCTTCCTTTTCCATAAACTTTATAGGTAAAAGAGAAAATGCTTTTTCTTCTATCATCTGAGAAGATATAGTTTTTCTGCGCAAAGCATACGCCCGTGCCAACACGATCTGCACAAGATCTTCATCTAAACCATTTTGAATCAAAATTGATAAAACATCTTCTTTATGATCTTGGTTCAAAATACTAAAATGTGCTTCAGACAAATTACCACTTGCCTTCAATATTTTAACAACACGCTCTACAACATCTTTACGATACATATTTACAATACACCCAAATTACTTTTGTTCTACATTAGCTTTTGGTGCACTACCTTGACGACGTACACTCTCCCCAGTTATTAACCGATCAACTATCTTTGGTTCATATAAATTCAGCACCTCACCTTCCAAAGGAATAGCTTCTGCAGCTGCACCTACAACAGTGTTAACATTATTTTTAAACTCTTCCTGCTTCACACGCAGACGTTGTTCACGATCAACTTCAGGAAAATTATTAATCGGCAAGCTAAGTACGGTATTTAAATTATTAACAACAATTATTTCTTTATCAGAAACCTTTACCACAACACCTCCTAGAACCCCGACCGTTTCACCTTCTTTAATATGGTGTCTCATTTTTTTCATTTTTTCTATATCAACATCATCAGGGTTAATAACCCCTTCATAAAATACCTTAGGAGAAACACTCAAAATTGCACGACTATCAAAACTATTTTTTCGTTCAAAACCCAAAACACGTTTTACAGTTTCACAAGAAAATTTTTTTTCTGTTAGCACAACACAATAACTTTTTGCATGAAGTTCTGATTTAAAAGGTCCTAAATCTACAAAATATACAGCCTCTTGCTCTTTTTTATATTTCATAGCCTCTAATCGAATAATAAAATCTGCATCGATAAGAAATTTAGCACTTTCATAAAATTCTTTTGCAAATTGCACAGCTTCAAATTGTTCTGTAAACTTTCCTAATCTCACATAATTTTTACGTGCAATTGGTTGTCTTATTTTATCACTATTTCGTACTTTTTTGATATGCCTCCCTTGTGGAGCATATTGCAAATTATTCATAACTACGTCGGTAATACTATGTGAACGTATATATAATTTTTGCCCTGTAATAATCCAATTCTTGGGATGTTTCGGTGGGTTATTCTTTTGTATTTCTTTGATTGGCACATGATATATCATAGATAATGCTGTTAATGTTTCCCCTGCTCTTACTCTGTGTGTTAGAGCAGAATTAGAATAAGTGGAAACATAAATATAGTCCCCTTCAGGTAAATTCTGTTCATTTAATAATGGATTCATAATCCGGATGTCTTGCACACTCATATGTAAGTCTTTTGCAATAGACTCTAAATTATCTCCTAATTGCACTTTTAATAAAAATCTCTTTTTAGCCTTTGACCAATAAAGAGGAGAAATATTTTCAATAGGAGAAGGTAAGTGAATTACCGCCTCTTGCGTAGGTATTGTAGTTATTAAACCTTCAACACGATAATATGATAAATTAAATCCATGACTAAACCCTTGTCGAGATTTAAATTCTGAAAAATCATCGTCTATCTTAAACTTCTGATTATGACTCTTATCCTTTTTAATAAAAGAATTATCATATCCATATTTCTGGTTTTCAAAGCGCAAAAGTCCTCGCACAAAAGGATCAAAAGTTTTTCGTCCCCAAACCGAACTCGTAGAAAATAATAATAACAATAAAACAAAATATATTTTCATTATCATTCTCCTATATGGGGCACTGTAAGCGATACAGATATAGCGATTAAAGAGGAATTAGGAATTGCTTGGAAAAATTCATTAACAACACGTATTCCTTTAACCTTACTCATAAATTCTTCTCGTATAATACGGTAAGTTTCATAGCGTGCTTTAATATGAAAACGTATATCTCGCACATATATTTTTTGTGTGTTAGAAATTTTTACCGTTTCTAATGGCATAACAGTTTGATGAAAACTCTTTACAAATATATTTGCTGAATCCATTTTTTTCGAAAATTGTTTTATAAGAGAGGATGCCTCTCCCTCAGAGAGAAAGACTCCTGATGTTCTCATAATCTTTTTATACAATTTCGCATGTTTAGATTGTAAATTTTTAATTAAATCATTTTCAATCTTTATTCTTTCTTCATAACCTTGCTTATTCGTTATTTCGTCCCTTTGTTTACTAATATTAGGTTTAATATACATTACATCCAAGGTAACGAATGCAATTAGAAACACAATGAACCCCAATATTAAACATAATGTTTTAGACTTAATATAACGATCTTTATCCTGACAAAACGCCTTCCTAACATTTCTTACACCAATAATATTCTCTACATGATTTACATCTACTTGTGATATAGGATTAGGATCTTTATCCAATGCATTATCAATTTCATTTTTCCTAACACAATGCTCTTCTGCAACAAGAGACAAACCCATTTTCTTTTCTTTTTGTTCTTCTACTACTTCTACTGTTCTATTCTTATCTAGAACAAGAGATTCTTCTGCACCTAACACACCTCCATCAATAATGACAGAATCAGAATACTTTTGATAATCAGATAATTGTTTCAAGAATATATCTGCAGCACTATAATCTATCCTTTTATAGTGTGGACATAATCCTACTTTATTCTTTACAGAACTTATTTCTTCCAAACATAAGGGTGAGTCAGCCAACTGCAATTCTATCAGTAATAATTCAGCATTTTCAGACAGAGTAACATTGGTATCTCTTATATGAGTAGAAATAGACATAAAATTCAACCACTCTTCATCAGACGGGATATCATCTTAAAATAGAAATATTTACCTTTCTTAACTTGCTCAATAGATGGTTCCGAAATTAACCCTTGCTGAGATAAATTATGAGAGAATTGTGCGATCACTTCTTGATTATACGCAACCCCAGTCATAATAATCTCTGATTTTTTATTAATAGACACGCTCTGCAGTTCCGCTTTTAATGGTACATTCTTCGCCAATTTCTGGAAAAAACGAATATAAGTCCGTGACTTATATAACTCATTAGTTTTCCTCTGAATTTTCTGCAATTTTATACCATCATTCTCAATCTCTTTACGTTTCTTAGAGACCTTCTGACTCTGACTATATAAACCTTCATATGGTTTCACCGTATAATAAGACTTAATCCACCCCACCCCGTCTAAAACACCAATGATTAATAAACTAACCACCACCCCTATTATACCAACATGTTTAATCTTACTTTGTACCTTCTGCCAACATCTGTTTTTTATTAAACCCTCAGCATGGGGTAAAAAATTAAAACGATGTAAATATGGTAAAAACTTTTCCTTATTTGAGACTCCTATTTTCTGTAAACACATACCAAACACAGAAGCAAAAATAGAAACATTCTCAAAATAATCTACATAACGTGCGTAATCAGGAGAACTAGAAACACCAGAAGGAATACTCCACATCACCATATCACAGTTTAAATGTTGGGATAAAAGATCATAGACCTTTTGACCACTCTTATAATCACTCACAATATATAATATTGGGTTTTCTGGAAAATTATATTCTTCCTGAAAAAAATTAATCTTTTGTTGAATCTGTCCACTAATACGCAAAGAAACCTCATCCCAAAATGAACCACTAAGATCATTAACTTTTTCTAGGACATTTAATAAGGGCTCATCAAATTCCGATATAGAAATATTTTGTATACAGATTCTTTTTCCTAATAGACTAACAATATAATGGTTTTCAAACGATAGGTTTAGAATTAAAATAGGCTGTTCTCGCTTTACCAGATCTAAACTTTCATATACTGCATTCACCAATGAGAACAATTCATTCTCAATATAAACAGGAAGTAAATCCGCTTCTAGCAAAGCATCAATATAATAATTGACCTTCTCTTTCTTAATCCAAGAACATAAAATATGACTCTCATCCATTTGAGAATCTACATATAAGAATTGGTAACGAATAATATAATCACTCGGATACGTTAAATGTGGTAGGTGTTCTGTCCAGAAATCTTCTAAAATAACTTCTTTGTTAAATTCTTTTTCATTAATAGAAGGCAAGGTAAGTATTTGTGTCTCAAAATCAGATGCAGGTATGGCAATACTCGTATCTACCTTCTTCACCTTCGCGGCTAAACACACTTGTTTAATTTGTGATACAACATAATCATAATGTTCAGGGAAAGGGTTTTCACCAATATGTTCTTTTAAAGACCATGTCTCAATACGATCTAATTCCCATAAACCATTATTAGATATATCAGACTTCAAACGCATAACAGATACAGCATCAGAATATAACTTTACCGCCAGTATAGGCGTAGAATTTAGAATATTATGTTCTAAATTCTGAGAAATATTTCTTAATTTTGTCTTAATTTTTAACATAAAACTCACTACTATACGCAACATATAAAAATGAATTATACCACATTTCTAATTAAAAAAGACAGCAAATCTGACACATATGAAATTTAAAAACGCATATACTTGTCGTCTTGCAAGAATTTCTCTAAAGCTTTGGTTTTTTCTTTCGAGCCACTAGAAGAACCAAAGAAATAAGCAATAACCTGATCCGCCTTAGCTGAAATATAACCCACTAACGTTCCTGCAAAAGCCGCAGTCACACTATCTAAATGTCCTAAACCATTACATAATACAAACGCTACAGTAGAGAAGAAACCTATCAACACAAAAACAGCTAAATAATTAGGCATTAGGTCTTTTGTCTTGCTTTGTCTTTCACGTGCCGAGCTACGGTCTTTGAACTCTAATTCCATGATATCTACATCTAATTGTCGCATCTTTGTAACAAAATCATGTTCAAGAATTTTTAATTTTTCTAAAGTACGTACATCATCCAATATTCCATTGGATAATAACTCGTCTAGCTTTTTAGGTGTCTCAACAGTAGATCTTCCAGGAAATAAAACACCAGAAATCATCTTACATGCCATACTAGCTAAAGGCCCCCCAAGGGCCATACCTAAAACTGGGGCAACAGAAGAAAATACTTTTTTCCAGTGGTTATTCTTTTGTAATACTTTAGCCATGCTGTATTATTACATATTATACTTATCCGCAAATAAACAAGGTATTCTATAGTGATTTCAATAGCTTATTATCCCTTTATCTTCGGCACATCACCAATATTTCCTTTAGGACGTTTATCCTCAGGTAACATTCCACTAACAATAAAATAAACTAATTCTGCAATTTTTGTTGAGTAATCTCCGACACGTTCTAGGTTTTTAGCAATGAATAGTAAATGTGACCCCACTTCCATAGTTTGCTGACGGCTCTCCACCAGCTTTTCAAGTAAATCATGAAAAGCAATCGCATGTAATTCATCAGCAGCTTCATCAGCCTCCCACATAGATTCAAAGGCGTCTCCATTATTTTGTCGGTAAGCCTTTAATGACTTTTTGAGCATTTTTTGCACTTGTGTTTCT
>CAYMEP010000003.1:0-30733 GCA_964389695.1 uncultured Rhodobiaceae bacterium
CCTTGTGGTCCTCGTAATATTTCGATACTTTCCACGTCAAATAAATCTAAGACAACACCATCATTAATTCCTAAATAAACACCATCAACAAAAACCCCGACGGTCGGATCAATAGAAGGAATAGAAGAATTAATTCCTAAACCACGAATAGAAAAGTTAGCGGTTCCTCTCCCAGTACCAATTTGGGAAAAAGAGACATTGGGTATAGAAAAGCTTAAAGCTTCTAGTTCTCGCACGTTTTTCTGTTCTAAGATTTCTTCTGTGATTACCGTTACTGACAAAGGGAGGTCTTGAAGTTTTTTAGGAACTTCTCTTTTTGTTGCTGTCACTAATATAGAGTCATCAACCCACGGGTCCTCATATTTTTTATCTTGAGCATGTATTGATACAGGAAACACCAAAAGAGTAATCATCACGATTAGTAACCACTGACCTTTATATGATTTACATTCCAAATTATTATCCATAATGTTTCTCCAATATCAAAAAGCAGAGATTTAACATATTTTTACTCATCATGACCAGTAAATTCGTGCATCATAAAACAATGAAATAAAATACGCAGTAAAACTTGACTTATATCAAATTTTAGAACATATTTGCCATCATATTAGGTTCAAATTTAGATTTAAAGGATTAGAATTCATGTATGCGGTCATTCGTAATGGTGGAAAACAATATCGTGTTAAAAGTAATGATGTTGTCACTTTAGAACATATAAACGCAAATACTGGTGATAAGATTACATTAGATGATGTATTACTTATCGGAGAAACAGGAAAAGAACCAATAGTTGGTTTACCTCTGGTTGAAGGTGCTTCTGTTAATGCTGAAATTATAGAACAAACACGTAACGCTAAGATTGATGTTGTTAAATTTAAGCGTCGTAAAAACTATCACCGCTTATACGGTCATAAACAGCATGTAACAAAAATACGCATTATGGACATTGTAACAAAAGCAAAAAAAACAACAGCTAAAACAGCAGCTAAAGAGGAGTAAGCGGAATGGCACATAAAAAAGCAGGTGGATCATCCCGTAATGGACGCGACAGTGCGGGGCGTCGTCTTGGAATCAAAAAATTTGGTGGAGAAACAGTTATTCCTGGAAATATCATTCTACGTCAAAGAGGTACGAAATGGCACGCTGGTGATCATGTTGGCATAGGAAAAGATCATACCATATTTGCTCTAACAGAAGGTCAAGTAGCTTTTAAAAAGACTCGTGGCAATCGTACAACCGTTTACGTAACGCCAAGCGAATAAGAATTTTTACTTAATAGTGAACCGTTTGGCATAATACTTACCAAGAGGGTAGTGCTATGAAATTTCTGGATCAAGCAAAAGTCTATATTCGTTCTGGAGATGGTGGCGCTGGATGTGTTAGTTTCCGTCGAGAAAAATATATTGAATTTGGTGGTCCAGATGGTGGCGATGGTGGCAAGGGTGGTGATATTGTTGCATGCTGTGTAGATGGACTTAACACACTGATTGATTACCGCTATCAACAACATTTTAAAGCAGAGATAGGCACACACGGCATGGGGCAAAACCGTGGGGGTCCGGGTGGAAAGAATAAAATTCTAAAAGTCCCCGCTGGTACACAAATATTTGCTGAAGATGGTCACACAATGATTGCTGACTTTACAGAAATAGGACAAGAACAAACCCTTTTACTAGGAGGAAATGGAGGTTTTGGGAATACACGTTTTAAAGGCCCTGTGAATCAATCTCCTCGTCATGCCAATAGTGGACTCTCTGGACAAGAAGCATGGATATGGTTACGTTTAAAATTGATTGCCGATGCAGGTCTTATTGGATTACCTAATGCAGGAAAATCAACATTCTTATCTGCTGTAAGCCGTGCTAAACCTAAAATCGCCGATTATCCATTTACCACTTTACATCCTAATCTTGGTGTTGTTGGCATTCGCAACCAGGAAATTGTTATTGCTGATATTCCAGGATTAATTGCAGGAGCAAGTGAAGGTATAGGATTAGGACATCGTTTTTTAGGGCATGTAGAGCGCTGTCAGGCATTACTACACTTGGTTGACGGAACCAATGATGATTTTCTTCAAAATTACCAAACCATTCGTCAAGAATTAGAAATATATGATGAGAACTTAGCCAATAAATTAGAAATCGTCGCCTTAAACAAGAGTGATGCACTCACTGAAAGTGAAAGAAATAAAAAACGAGACTTATTACAAGAAATAAGCAAAAAAAATGTAATAATTCTATCTCCTGTTTCTGGATTAGGCTTAGAAGAGGTTTTATTAGAATTACTAAAACATACCAAAACAGAAAAAACTGTTCACAACGATGAGAATGAAAAATGGCACCCATAATTACTCACACCTTGTCTGCATCTAAAATACTTAAAAATGCTCAAAGAATCGTGATTAAAATAGGTTCAGCACTCCTGATACAAGGTAAAAATAACACACTCAACACACACTGGATGAAGACGTTAAGTCAAGATATTCAAAAAGCTCACTCTGAAGGCAAAGATATCATTATCGTTTCTTCTGGAGCGGTAGCTTTGGGAAGAAGCATACTACCTTTACCTAATGGCACTTTGCAGTTAGCACAAAAACAAGCCGCCGCTGCCGCGGGACAAATCATACTTTGTCATGCGTGGAAAGAAGGACTTGGTAAACATAATATCAATATTGCTCAGATTTTATTAACCTTAGACAATACAGAAAACCGTAACCGCTATCTCAATGCACAAACAACCTTACGCACACTGCTAAATTATAGAGCCGTTCCTATCATAAATGAGAATGATACCGTCGCTACCGAAGAAATACGTTATGGTGATAATGATCGTCTTGCAGCAAAGGTCGCTAATATGATTTCAGCAGATTGTTTAGTTCTTCTGTCTGATATTGATGGGTTTTATACTGCCGACCCTAATAAAAATAACGATGCAAAACATATGCCTATCATAGAAAAAATTACCCCCGAGATACATGATATGGCTGGTGATAGTGCCAATATTTTTGTTGGTAGTGGTGGTATGAAAACCAAACTCCTTGCGGCTGAAATTACACAAAATTCTGGAACGCACATGATTTTAGCTAATGGCTTGGCAGAGCATCCCATTGAAAGAATCTTATCTGGCAATAAATGTACTTTGTTTCCTAGCCCTATAAATCCAATTTCTGCTCACAAACATTGGATTTCTTCTAGTTTAAACATTACTGGAAAATTATATATTGATGCTGAGACAACAACCGCTATCAAAGAAGAAGGAGCAAACTTGTTAGCTATGGGGGTTAAAAAAATAGATGGTGAGTTTTCACGTGGTGACTGTGTCAGCATTTATAACGAAAATAATCAAGAAATAGCCCGTGCTTTAATTGAATGCTCCACCTTAGATGCTAAAAGTATCACTGGCAAAGAACCAGTGGAAATAAAGAGGGAATACCCTGAATTAAATTATGGGGTAATTTGTTACAGTGATAATTTAATCATGCTTTAACCGCCTATCAATTAGCAAGGAGACTCATAAATGGAGCATACTAGTATGGAACAGAAAACACTTGAACTCATGATGAATGAGATTGGTAAAAAATCAGCACAAGCCTCTCATCAATTAGCAACGGCGAGTACGGAACAAAAGAATGCTACTCTACAAAGCAGCGCAAACCTTATACGTAAAAACATGCCTCATATTTTATCTGCAAATGCAAAAGATTTAAACATTGCAAACACCAAAGGATTAAATAAGGCACGGATAGACCGTATTGCTCTTGATGAAGAAAGATTAGAGGGCGTTGCACAGGCTTTAGAGAATATTATCAATTTACCTGACCCTGTTGGTGCAATCATGCAAAATTGGCAACGTCCTAATAAACTTGATATTACACGGATTCGTGTTCCTTTAGGCGTTATTGGTGTTATTTATGAAAGTCGTCCCAATGTGACTGCTGATGCGGCGGCTTTATGTCTAAAATCTGGAAATTCTGTTATTTTACGTGGTAGCTCTGAAATTCAAAATTCGGCACAAGAAATGACCAAATGCTTTACACAAGCTTTGCAAGACAATAAATTACCCCAAGAATGTATTCAGCTTGTGCCTACGGTTGATAGAGATGCGGTCGGATTTATGCTCTCTGGGTTAAATAATACGGTTAATGTGATTGTTCCAAGAGGGGGAAGAAATCTTGTAGAGAGAATTCAAAATGAAGCAAGAGTCCCTGTGTTTTCACATTTAGATGGTATTTGTCATAGCTATGTTGATAAGGATGCAGATTTAGAGATGGCAAAAGCGATTATTCTCAACGCAAAACTACGCCGTGCTGGTATTTGCGGGGCAACAGAGACGCTCTTGATTGATGAAGCCTGTGCAAAAACACATCTTGCCCCGATTATTATGGCATTACTCGATGAAAATTGTGAAATACGTGGTGATGAAACAGTTCAAAATTTAGACGCACGTATTGTCAAAGCAACCCCACAAGATTGGGATACAGAATACTTAGATGAAATTATTTCTGTAAAACTTTGTCAGGGTGTGACAGGTGCAATTGAACATATTGCTCGCCATAGTTCTGGTCATACCGAGGCCATTATCACAGATAATAAAGCCACTGCCGAACAATTTTTACATTACGTTGATAGTGCCATTGTTATGCATAATAGCTCTACACAATTTGCTGATGGTGGAGAATTTGGTATGGGTGCAGAAATTGGTATTGCCACAGGACGCTTTCATGCAAGAGGGCCTGTTGGTCTAGAACAATTAACAACATTTAAATATCAAATACGTGGCAATGGTCAAATACGTCCTAAATAAATCACCTAAAGTCCCAAGACTTAACCTCCCAAAAACTGTAGGCATTTTAGGAGGAAGTTTCGACCCGCCTCATCAAGGGCATTTACAAATCAGCCATCACCTAAAGACACGTCTACAATTAGATGAAATATGGTGGTTCATCACATCACAAAACCCATTAAAGGCACATAAACCGCAAGATAATGTCAAGCGTATACAAGCTTGTAAAACTTTAATTTCTGAAAATGGAGGAAAGAATACGGCAATATGCATATATGATGAAACCAAAATGCTTGGCACATATTACACAATTGATACGGTCACTAAATTACAAAAGATTTACCCTCATACAAAATTTATCTGGTTAATGGGGGCAGATAATTTTATTCATTTCCATAAATGGCGTGAATGGAAAAAACTTATGACCCTGATACCACTTGCTATTTATCCACGAAAAGGTTCAAATATAAGGGCTGGCTTAAGTCTGACGGCAAAGTCTTTTTCAACATCACGATGTGATACAAATCAACCTTATTTACTAAAAACACAGTCTGCTCCGTCTTGGTGTATGTTTCATTCTCCCCTTTTACCTTATGCTTCACGAGAATTACGTGCTAAATATTAAAAAACATTAGCTTTCTGCATATAGCTTGACTAGACTAGAGATATGAAAAAACAAACAGATAGATGCCAAGAGGCTTTGAAGATTACCCTTCATACTCTCGAAGAACAACAGGCAGGAAATGTCGTCTCCATAGATTTACAGAGCAAAACCGCTATGGCAGACTATATGATTATTGCTTCAGGGCGTTCAGGACGTCATGTAGGAGCACTCGCAAATTATATTGTAAGAGACTTAAAGGAAAATAAATTTAAAGATATCAAAGTGACAGGAAAACCGAATTGCGATTGGGTATTAATTGATACGGGCGATATCATCATACATATTTTCAGACCAGAAGTACGAGAATTCTACAATATAGAAGCAATATGGACTGTAGATTTACCTAAGGAATCTACTATAATAAAATGAATTTATATTTATCTATACGCCTATTCCTTCTTATCATTATTACTGGGTTTACTTTCATCATATCCTCCGTATATGCAAGTAACGAACAAGACCTAAAACAGCTGAATCAAAAAATAAAATATAGCAAGACTCATGCGAGCAAACTTATAAAAAAAACAAAAACACTCGCAAAGCAAAGACAAAACATTCAGAAAGAAATGATTAAACTTGCATATAAAACCAAGAAACTTGAGGCAAGAATATCAATGATAACCCTAGAGTTGGGGCGTTTAAAACAAAAAAGATCATTATTCATCAATGATTTGCAATCTGAACGACAAAATATTGCGTATATTCTATCTACATTACAGAATGTAAAAAAAAACTTACCGCCTGCTTTAGTAATCAAACCAGAAGACTCTTTAGCAGGTTTACGCACGATGCTTATCTTAACAACCCTTATCCCCCACCTACAGGAAAAGTCTAACAAGTTAAAACAAAAAATAGACCAAATAGACAGTATAAATACAAAAATAACGCAAGAACAAAATATAAAGAATAAACTCAAACTAGAAACCTTAAAAAATCAAAAACTTCTTGCAACACTCGCAGACAAAAAACAAACCACTGAAATTGCAACATTAAAAACCATTCAAAAAGAACAGACAAAAATAAAAATAATGCAGAAACAGGCAAAATCCTTAAATGAATTACTTGAGACACTAAAAAAAATACATATTAAATCACCCTCTAACCCATCAATATATTTTTCCAAAGCAAAGGGAACACTCCCGTTACCCATACACGGCATATTTCTTCCAAAAAAACAGACCAAACAACTTAACCTGAAAACAGGGCGAGAGGGAGAATACATACAATATACTCAAGACAGCATCATTACCGCACCATATAATGCCACAATCATTTACGCAGGAGAATTTCATGATTACGGCAATATGATTATTATGTCTACGGGACAAAATTATCACCTTTTATTATCTGGAATCCATATAATGCAAGTAAAGACAGGACAAACTGTCCTCGCAGGTGAACCTATTGGACAAACTCACCTGCACCCTTTTGGGGGCTCCCCTCAAACGCTTTATGTAGAGATGAGGCACAAAGGTAACTTCATTAATACTAAAACATGGTTTAAAAAATTATAAATATGTTAAACATACAATATAAATAACGAGAAAGACAAAACAATGAAAGTGACACTTAAATTTTTATTTCTTTTCTTGATAATATTTGGCAATATAAAACACCTATCGGCAGAAAACACTGAGAATCAGACAGAACTCCTATATAAACAATTGTCTTTATTTGGCAATGTTTTGGAACAAGTTCGTCAAACTTATGTTGACCAACCAGAAGCCCAAGATTTAATTGATGCAGCTCTAAAAGGCATGCTTTCCTCTCTGGACCCTCACTCCTCTTATTTATCTCCAGAACCATTTAAAGAAATGCAAACTCGTACCAAAGGAAGTTTTGGAGGGTTAGGCATTGAAGTTACCATGGAACATGGTCTAGTAAAGGTAATTGCACCAATAGACGGCACTCCTGCTGATCAGGCAGGAATTTTACCTAATGATATAATTTCTAAAGTCGGTGACAAGGCAATTATGGGCCTTACACTTTCACAAGCTGTTGAAATTATGCGTGGTCCCCATGGGACAAAAGCGACTCTTACTGTCATACGTGAATCACTTGAGAAACCAATCACGATTACGATTACACGTGACATTATCAAAATTAAGGCAGTGCGCTATAAAATGATCGGAGAAAAACAGAACATTGCTTATATTCGTCTAACTACATTTAATAATAACACCACCAAAAACCTTTATAAAGCTGTACAAACTATAAAACCAAAAATCACAGATGCATTTGTAGGATATATTATTGATTTACGTAACAATCCAGGTGGATTACTTACACAAGCAATACGTGTCTCAAATAGTTTTTTAGATGCTGGTGAAATTGTATCTACACGTGCCCGCGACTCAAAAAATAATATTCGATATCATGCCAAGAAAGGTCAATTATTTGGCAATTATCCTATTCTTGTGCTGATCAATGGTGGTTCTGCCTCAGCATCGGAAATTGTTGCTGGCGCCTTACAAGATCACCATCGAGCATTAATTGCAGGCACACAATCCTTCGGCAAGGGTTCAGTCCAGACAATTATACCACTGCCCAATAAAGGCGCTTTAAAATTAACAACCGCACGCTATTATACGCCTTCTGGTGAATCCATCCAAGCAAAAGGGATTACACCTGATATTATCATCGAGCAAACTCTCCCAGAGGATATGAAACGTTTAACTGCAATGCGTGAAAGTCAATTAGCAGGACACCTTCAAGCAGATAAACAAAAGAAGCCTGAGAAAAAGGTATTAACAAAATCTTCTATCGCTTATGTGCCACGTGATATAGAAAAAGATACACAACTAAAAGATGCAATGAAAATTATGTTAGACCTCAAAGAATCTCAAACACGCTTACACAAAAGGATAAGAAATGAGCCTTGAACTACGACCTTACCGTCCCTGTGTTGGTATTATCCTCATAAACCAAGCTGGATTGGTATGGACAGGTCAAAGGAAAACAGACAATAACTCTAATTTAAAAAGGTGGCAATTCCCGCAAGGTGGAATAGACGAAGGAGAAACAGCTGAACAAGCTGCCATACGAGAACTAAAAGAAGAAACGGGCGTCACAAATGCAAAAATTATCTATGAAGCTCCTCAATGGTTTCATTATGATTTTCCTAAAGAGAATACTTCTTCTAATCTAAAAAAGAAGTATAGGGGACAATCTCAGAAATGGTTTGCAATGAAATTTGAAGGTACAGATGGTGAAATAAATTTATCTCAACATCTTCCAATCGAATTTAATTTATGGGCATGGCATTCATTTGAAGATTGCCCAAACATCGTCATTGAATTCAAGAAAGACCTTTATCATCAGCTGGTTTTAACCTTCGGTGATATAGTCAATAGAGTATCCAATGAATGTTAACTTACCTGTTATTGATTTCTCAGATTTTTATAATACTACCCTTCCCCAGAGACTCAAGATTGGCACAGAAATAGATAAAGCTTGTAAGGAATACGGTTTTTTCTATCTCACCAAACATTCTATAGATCCCCAATTACTTGAACAATGTTTCATACAAGCAAAAGTATTCTTTGACCAAGACGATCATGAGAAAGAAAATATCTCTATAGACCGCTCTGCTCATAATAGAGGCTGGTTTCGTATGTATCAGGAAACACTAGACCCAAAGAAACAACCCAAAGGCGATATCAAAGAAGGTATTAAAATTGGCAATGACTTACCTCCGAGTCATCCTCTT
Source organism: uncultured Rhodobiaceae bacterium (assembly GCA_964389695.1). Taxonomy (GTDB): domain Bacteria; phylum Pseudomonadota; class Alphaproteobacteria; order RS24; family RS24; genus CAYMEP01. The sequence continues at coordinate 9,159 of CAYMEP010000003.1, forward strand.
GTTCAAGATAAAATACCCCTACATGGGCCGAATCAATGGCCAAACTTACCAGACTGGCAAAATACTATGCAACAAGCCTATAATGCCTTTTCTGAACTTGGACGGCAATTAATGCAAGGCTTTGCTTTAGGACTAAACCTCCCAGAATATTACTTTGATGCATGGATTAACAAGCCCGCAGAGCTTATGGCAACACTTAGTCCTTTACGTTATCCCCCTTTAAAACAAGGCTATAACGAAATAAGTGCTGGGGCGCATACAGATTTCGGCTGTTTTAGTATTCTTGTCCAAGATCAAGATGGACTAGAAATTAAAACTCCTCAAGGAGAATGGAAAATAATTCCTCACCATCCTGACTATCTCATAATCAATATTGGGGATATGTTATCTTTGTGGACACAAAATATATATACTCCTACCCTCCACAGAGTAATTAATAGAACTGACCATGATCGTCATAGTATTGTCTTCTTCTTTGACCCTGCCTATAATACCCCACTAGCATCATTACCTAATTCTCCTTATATTCCTCCACCACATAAAACAGCTTTAGAACATTTATGTACAAAAATTGATGCAAGTCTTAAGACTTCACATTAAACAAAACTCATCATACAATACTCTCTTTACTAACTGGAACATAATTATATGGGACATTTCATTCTAGCACTTTCTTGCCCTGATACCTCTGGCATAGTAGCCAATGTGAGTACTTTTATTTTTAATATGAAAATGAATATTATAAAGAGCAATCAATTTAGTGACTCTAACACAAAACGTTTTTTTATGCGTATCGAGTTTACGTCCACAAAGAGTATTTCTTTAGATTCTATTAGAGAGCGGTTTGCCGAGATTGGACAAAAATTTAACATGGAATGGACACTCCATGATAATACAGTTTCTCCCACGGTGATTATTATGGTCTCTAAGTTTGATCATTGTCTTATTGATATACTTTACCAAACAAAACAAAAGAGACTCAACATTAATATTATAGGTGTCATCTCTAACCATGAAGATACACGCGACCTTGTAGAACGAGAAAATATTCCTTTCTATTATAGACCTCGAACAACAGAAAATAAAGATCATGTTGATGAACATTTGCTAGAGCTACTGGAGGAAACAAAAGTTGATTTAGTGGTTCTCGCACGTTATATGCAAATATTACCTCCACGTATAACCAATAAATTTCCAAGTAAAATTATTAATATTCACCATTCATTCTTACCAAGCTTCAAAGGGGCAAACCCTTATAAACACGCCTTTGAACGAGGGGTGAAAATGATTGGTGCAACTGCACATTATGTTACAGAAGCTTTAGATGAAGGTCCTATTATCACGCAAAATGTCATGCCTATTCATCATGATATGAATATTCAAGATATGGTATATATGGGGCAGAAGATAGAACAAAGTGTCTTGATTAAAGCCATTACGGCACATACCGAACACAAAATTTTCCTTAATCATCAAAAAACAATCGTATTCTAATCACAGAATAAATAATTTTATTATATAGCTTGTAATGAGAGAATTGTAGAATTTAACAATGAACGTTCAGTCTCATTATCAAGCAGTTTACATTGTTCTTGCAAATTCTCTATTTCTTTATTCAAAAGTGATTGGTCGCCTCCATCCAAAGAAACTATATATCCTGCAAGAATCGTCAAACCTTCAGAGGTAATATCTGCAAACCCGTCACGAATAAAATAAGACAACTCTTGGTCATTATTATATAAACGTACCACACCAGTGCGCAACAATGCCATCAAAGGGGCATGGTTTGGCATCACAGAAAAATCACCCATTAGCCCAGGAGCCATTACAACATCAACATTTTTTGAAATAATCAAAGCCTCAGGAGAGACTAGATCAAACTTTAAATTTTCACCCATAAATCATCCACTTATGCTTATTCTTCCATTTTCTTAGCTTTTTCGATAGCCTCTTCAATCGTACCTACCATATAAAACGCGGCCTCTGGGAGATCATCATAATCACCATTACACAGACCTTTAAATCCCTTGATCGTATCCGCAAGATCTACCAATACACCTGGTGATCCTGTAAAAATCTCAGCCACATGAAAAGGTTGAGATAAGAAACGTTCAATTTTACGCGCTCTTGTAACCACTTTCCTATCTTCTTCAGCAAGTTCATCCATACCCAGAATCGCAATAATATCCTGTAATGTTTTATAACGTTGCAATATTTCTTGCACTCGACGTGCCACTGCATAATGTTCTTCACCAATAATACGAGGTTCTAAAATACGACTCGTAGAATCAAGCGGGTCCACAGCAGGGTAAATCCCTTTCTCAGCAATTGTACGTGATAACACTGTCGTCGCATCCAAATGAGCAAAAGACGCCGCTGGTGCAGGATCAGTCAAATCATCTGCAGGTACATAAATCGCCTGCACAGAAGTGATGGACCCTTTATTAGTTGTTGTAATACGTTCTTGCAATGCACCCATATCTGTTGCCAAAGTAGGCTGATACCCCACAGCCGAAGGAATACGTCCTAAAAGGGCAGATACTTCTGAACCAGCCTGTGTAAAACGAAAAATATTATCCACAAAGAATAAAACATCCTGTCCTTCATCACGAAAGCTTTCTGCTACTGTCAAACCTGTTAATGCAACACGAGCACGAGCCCCTGGAGGTTCATTCATTTGCCCATAAACCAAGGCACATTTTGATCCCTCACCACCTTTTTCTTTGTTCACCTTAGATTCAATCATCTCCCAATATAGATCATTACCTTCACGTGTCCGCTCACCTACACCCGCAAACACAGAATATCCACCATGCGCTTTTGCTACATTATTAATCAATTCCATAATCAACACCGTCTTACCAACACCTGCACCACCAAAGAGGCCAACTTTCCCACCTTTTGCATAAGGTGCTAACAAATCCACTACCTTGATACCCGTTACCAGCATTTCAGATTCAGTTGACTGCTCAATCAATTCAGGAGCTTCTTGGTGAATCGAACGAGTTGCTGTTGCCTTAATTTCACCAGCTTCATCCACCGGCTCTCCAATAACGTTCATAATTCGTCCTAGTGTTGGCTTACCCACCGGTACCGTAATAGGTCTGCCTGTATCAGATACACTTTTTCCTCGCACCAAACCTTCCGTTGAATCCATCGCAATTGTTCTTACTGTAGATTCTCCAAGATGTTGCGCCACTTCTAGAACCAGATGATTCCCATTATTATCTGTTTCCAATGCATTCAGGATCTCTGGCAATTCTTCCTCGAATTGTACATCAACCACAGCACCGATAATTTGTGTAACTTTCCCTTTTAATATTTTAGCAGCCATTTTTTTCCTCTTTTTTCAACTTAGTTCTATAAAGCTTCTGCACCAGAAATAATTTCAATTAATTCCTTAGTAATTTGCGCCTGACGTGAACGATTATAAATAATAGTTAATTTATCGATCATTTCTCCTGCATTACGTGTTGCATTATCCATAGCACTCATACGTGCTCCCTGCTCACTCGCCGCATTTTCTAATAACGCCCCTAAAATATTTACAGTAATATTACGAGGCAATATAACATCCAAAAGACTACTTTGTTCAGGTTCATAATCATAAATTGCCTGTGCCATCGTCGTAGATTCTTCAACAGATTTATCTATATCAATTTGAACGGGAATTAGTTGTTTCATAGACGGGTTTTGTGTCAAAACATTAACAAATTCAGAATAAAACAACGTGCAAATATCAAATTCATTTGCTTCAAACATAGAAATTATTCTTGAGGAAATTTGTTCTGCCTGTATAAACCCTATTGTTTTTAATTCTGTAAAATTCATAGCGGGCAATACATATTGTCCTAAGACCCTCTGCATATGTTCATCACCCTTACACCCTATACATAATATTTTAACCGTCTTACCTTGGTCTAATAGCTCTCGCGCTTTGAAAAGAGCTTTATTCACAATAGACGCATTAAATCCACCACATAATCCACGTTCTGCGGTCACGACAACCAACAAATGAACTTTTTCACTGCCTGTACCTGTCAAGAAATTAGATACGGAATCATCCCCTTGAATAGAATCCGTTAAATTTGACAAAACATTTGCCATGTGTTCCGCATAAGGGCGTGCCGCTTCTGCAGAATTTTGTGCTTTACGTAACTTTGACGCTGCAACCATTTGCATCGCACGCGTAATTTTTTGCGTGGCTTGCACACTAGATATACGATTACGTAATTCCTTCAACGACGCCATAAAGCCGCTCCCTTTCCTTTACGCAAATTGAGATGTAAATGCGTCAACAACCGATTTTAATGTCTGTCCTGTTGCCTCAGATAATGCTTTTTCATCACGAATTGTTTGCATCAATTTCTGTTGTTCACTACTCATATGCAATAATAAACTTTTTTCATATGCCCCTATTTTATCTATTGGCAACTCATCTAAATATCCATTAACACCCGCATACATCACCACCACTTGCTCTTCAACTTTCAGTGGTGAGAACTGGTCTTGCTTGAGCAATTCTGTTAATTTTGCACCTCTATTCAAAAGTTTTTGTGTTGCCACGTCTAAATCAGATCCAAATTGTGCAAAAGCGGCCATCTCACGATATTGTGCCAATTCACCTTTAATTTTCCCTGCGACTTGCTTCATTGCCTTAATCTGTGCTGCCGACCCCACACGAGACACAGAAAGTCCAACATTCACAGCAGGACGAATCCCTTGATAAAACAAATCAGTTTCAAGAAATATTTGTCCATCAGTAATAGAAATTACATTTGTTGGGATATATGCCGACACGTCATTAGCTTGTGTTTCAATAATTGGCAAAGCCGTCATAGATCCTGCACCAAGCTCATCGCTAAGTTTTGCAGAACGCTCCAAGAGACGAGAATGTAAATAAAACACGTCTCCTGGATAAGCTTCACGCCCTGGTGGGCGACGTAACAATAAAGACATTTGACGATAGGCAACAGCCTGTTTTGATAAATCATCATAAGTAATCATAGAATGCATTTTATTATCACGGAAATACTCTGCCATCGTACACCCCGTGAAAGGAGCAAGATATTGCAAAGGGGCGGCTTCTGATGCAGTAGCAGCGACCACGATTGTATATTTCATAGCATCATGTTCTTCTAAGATACGCACGATCTGAGCAATTGTTGAACGTTTTTGTCCAATGGCTACATAGACACAATATAATTTAGCTGATTCATCATCACCTTCATTAATTTTCTTTTGATTCAAAATCGTATCCAAGGCGATTGCTGTTTTTCCTGTTTGTCTATCACCAATAATAAGTTCACGCTGTCCACGACCGATAGGAATGAGAGCATCCACAGCTTTTAATCCTGTTTGCATTGGCTCATGCACAGACTGACGTGGAATAATTCCTGGTGCTTTAACATCAACTTTCATTTGTTTTTCAGCTTTGATAGGTCCTTTTCCATCCAATGGATTTCCGAGTGCATCCACCACCCGACCTAACAATCCTTTTCCCACAGGAACAGAAACGATTTCACCTGTCCTCTTGACAACATCTCCTTCACGAATTTCACGATCAGATCCAAAAATCACAATACCAACATTATCTTCTTCAAGGTTCAAAGCCATACCACGAACACCTGTAGGGAACTCTACCATTTCACCTGCCTGCACGTTATCTAGACCGTATACTCGCGCGATACCATCACCGACGGACAATACCTGCCCAACTTCGGAGACCTCAGACTGCAAATCAAAGTCTTTAATTTGTTTTTGAAGGATAGATGTAATTTCAGATGTTTTCATACTCATCAGCTTGCCTCGTCCATTGATTGTTTTAATGAATTTAGTTTTGTTTTGATAGATCCGTCAATCATTTGATTTCCTATTTTGACAATTATGCCTCCTAGAATATCAGTATCAATAACAGAATGTGTTTGTATACCTTTGCCAAATTTTTGTTGCAACACGTTTTTGAGTTCTGTTTCTTGTTTTGTCTCTAACTTAGTGGCAGATGTAATTTGTACAGAAATAATACCACGCTCTTCTGCTTCTAGATGTTGAAAAACAGATATTATTTCGGGCAACAAAACCGCACGACGATTAGACGTAAGCAGCCTCACAAAATTGACGAGGGTTTTATTAAACTTTGCAGCTTCCAATAAAGTTTTTAAAGCTTCTCTTTGCATTTCCATATCGACAACTCTACTTTGCACCAATGATAAAAGCTCTGAACTCTGCGCTAGCATTTCAGACAAATCCTGTATGTTTTTGCTAATTTCCTTCTGCATAGACTCCCCTGCCTCTGTAGCAAGATTTAACAATGCCATTGCATAACGCTTTGATATGGATCGTGTTTGTGACAAAATATTCCCCTAAATATCCAATACCTATCGCAGGGGAAATAACATAAGAACCCACGACATGCAAGAGATATAGCATAAATTTAACAAAAAAAATTTCTAATTTCTACCTTAAAGAAAATGGTAAGGGTCTATATCTATAATCAATCGAATCTTTTTGGGTAGTTTTACATTTCTTAACCAAAGACGAATAAAATCCTGTAACAAAACCCCTTGTTTAGATTTTACTAAGAATCTAACTCTATAACGATGGCGTAATTTAGCAATTGGCGCGGGAGCAGGACCCAAAACACGAATATTTTCATGTGGTGGGACACAAGAGGATAAATGCTGTGAAAAACGATTTAACAAAAGCAAATCTTCACAGGAGAGAATCAACCCTGCCAATTTTCCAAAAGGTGGCATATTCACCTGCTCTCGCATTTGTAGCTCACGTTCAATAAATGAGTCCCGTTTACCACTTTGCAATGCCTGCAACACAGGATGTTCAGGCATATAGCTTTGCAATAATGCCTTACCTTTTATAGCTTCTCTCCCTGCTCGTCCCGCCACTTGGCTTAACATCTGATAAGTACGTTCTCCAGCACGTAAATCACTATTATTTAATCCTAAATCTGCATCAACCACTGCCGTTAAGGCCAGATGCGGGAAATGATGCCCTTTGGCAAGAACTTGAGTCCCAATAACAATATCGATATCTCCATTCTTAATACGTTCTAACATGTCATGCATCTCTTCCATATCTACGATTAAATCAGATGATAGAATGCAAATTTTTGCTTCAGGAAAATAACTCGATATTTCTTCATAAATTCTTTCCACCCCAGGACCACAAGCCGTAAGGCTTTCCTCTGCACCACAAGAATCACAAACACTCGGCATAGAACAAGTTATGCCACATTGATGACAAATTAGTTGTCGTTTATAACGGTGTTCCACAAGCCAGCTTTCACAGGCCTGACACGCATAACGATAACCACACGATTTACAAATTGTTAAAGGTGCATAACCTCGTCGATTCAAAAATAACAAAACTTGTTTTTGATGACTTAAGGTGTTTTCAATCTCAGAAATTAACACAGGGGTTAACCAACACCCTTTTGCAGGAGGTATTTGCCGCAAATCAATCAAACTTATTTCAGGTAATTGAGCCACACCATGGCGATTAGGCAAAGAAAGTAAAGCATAACGCTCTTTTTGTGCATTCAATATGGTTTCCAAGGAAGGTGTTGCCGAAGCAAGAATGACGACCGCATCAGAAAATCTTGAATATATGACCGCCATATCACGAGCGTTATAAATCATGCCTTCTTCTTGCTTATACCCCCCATCATGTTCTTCATCAACAACAATGACCCCTATATCTTTCCATGGCAAAAATAATGCAGACCGAGCTCCAACCAGCGTTTTGATTTTACCTTCAGAGACCAATCGCCAAATATGTACACGCTGAGCAGGACTCAAATTTGAATGCCAAATAGCAATTTCACACCCAAAGCGTTTTTTAAATCTATCTAATAATTGTGATGTTAGTGAAATTTCAGGCAATAGAATCACAGACTGTCTCCCCTGACGAATTGTTTCCGCTACCGCTTCAAAATAGACTTCAGTTTTACCTGATCCCGTTACACCATCTAATAAACAGGGTTGAAATTTACCTATTTTAACAAATTCACGTAATACACGAATAGCCTCACCTTGCTCTCGTGAAAAATCTAATGTAAGAAAATCTGGGTTCGGTACAGGAAAAATATCTTCGGTGGAACACTCAACCATTCTGACACAGTTTTGTTTCACTAACCCATCGAGTACTGATTGTGAAACTTGTGCCTTTTCTAATATATCACCCCTCTTCCACAGATTCTTATCAGATAGAACATCACAAACTCTTTGTCGTGCTTCCGTCATGCGAGAAGGTGGTTTATCTGCCAATATGAAAGCTTTTCGACGTTTTAGAGGCTCTAAAGCTTTGGGCACATTCAGTATATGACGCAAAACAATACCTGACGGCGTCATGACATATTGTGCCATCCAATCAACAAATTGACATAAAGACTCCGATAAAGGAGCGACCTCATAGCGATAGGCAATAGGCTTTATCTTTGACAAAGCAATATCCGTTTTTTTCCATAATCTAGGACATTCCCAAACCACACCAATCACTTCACGGTTCTGTAGGGGAACAGAAACAACGTCACCCACACGCAAATCTAAACCTAACGGCACCAAATAATCATAAGGTACAGAAACGTGTTGCGATAATAAAACCGCAATAATCATATTTGTTTTATTTTCAGTTGTTTTCATTCGTCTAAATGTCCTAGAATCGGGAAGTAAAACTAATGGGTTAAAATAAGGATTCAAATATGAAGTTTTTTATTGATACAGCTAATCTCACAGAAATTAAAGATTTAATCAAGACTGGCATGATAGATGGTGTCACCACAAACCCTTCCCTTATTGCGAAAGAAGGTGCGGTTTTCCAATCACGGATTTATGATATATGCCAACTCGTTCCCGATAAGCCTGTCAGTGCAGAAGTCACCGCTTTAGAGGCAGACGGCATGATTGCACAAGGAAAAGAACTCGCAGCAATTGCAAAAAATGTATGTATTAAAATTCCTCTCACTTGGGAAGGGCTTAAAGCAACAAAAACCTTATCTCAAGACGGTCATATGGTAAATGTTACTTTGTGTTTTTCTACAAATCAAGCACTGCTTGCTGCAAAGGCAGGGGCCAGTTTTATTTCTCCTTTTGTCGGCAGACTCGACGATATTGGCGATGATGGTATGAAGCTAATTGCTGATATTCGACAAATTTATGATAATTATAATTTTAACACAGAGATTCTTGTTGCCTCGATTCGCAGTCCCGAACATGTTCATCAATCGGCTCTCATTGGGGCTGATGTTGCCACCATTCCTGCTAAGGTTCTGCATACGCTTATCAATCACCCTTTAACCGATAAGGGTTTAGATACTTTTATGGCAGATTGGGATAAATATGCCAAAGGAAAATGATTTAGACATAGAAATTGAAAAATGGCTAAAATCTCTTGAACATCATCGTCGCCTTAGCTTACAGACAGTTATCAATTATCGGCGTGATGTAAGAAAATTTATTACATTCTTGCACACTCATATTGGAACAGAAATAGATCTTTCTGTTTTTGCCGCTCTTACCACACAAGATATACGTGCTTTTTTGGCAGATCAACGTGATAACAAACAGCTTCAGAGTCGGTCTCTTGCACGTCATCTTTCTGCTTTGCGAAGCTTAGTACATTATTTAAAGAAACAGACGATTTCTGTTAGTTCTGCTTTTGATAATATTACGTCACCAAAATTGCCAAAAACATTACCAAAGCCTGTTTCTAGAGCGGATAGTTTTGCAATGATACGACAAGCAAAGATACTTAATCCAGATTGGCAAGGAGATAGAAATGTTGCTCTTTTGGTTTTGCTATATGGTTGTGGATTACGTATTTCAGAGGCTTTATCATTAACCTATCAGACACGCCCGCAACAAGGACAAGAAGTATTACGAATTACAGGGAAAGGGAATAAGCAACGTGATTTACCTCTTTTACCGGTTATCACCGAAGCTATAAACGCATATATTGATAGTTGTCCCTATGTATTTGAAGAAAATACGGCTTTATTTATAGCAAAAAGAGGAGGAATATATTCTCCACGTCTGGCACAAATGATGATTGAAAGGTTGCGTAATAGTTTAGATTTGCCTTCAACTGTTACGCCCCATGCCTTACGTCATAGCTTTGCAACACATTTGATGGAAGCGGGAGGAGATCTGCGTAGTATACAAGAGTTACTAGGTCATGAGAGCTTGAGTTCAACGCAGATTTATACTGAAATCAATGAAGTTCAACTTAAGAAGGTTTATGAGGCATCTCACCCACGGTCTGAAAAATAGAGACCCAATCAAGTGCTTTGAAATGTCATTAGCTTATCTTTTTACAACCTAACTAACAAATTTATTTACAGACAGACGTTCCACCTCTGACATTAATTCCATTACATCTCTGCCCAGATTGACAATCAGCAACACTCCTACATATAGGTTTACATGTACCTCTAAGAGACTGTCCAGGTCCTGCTATACCATCACATGCCGTTGCCCTTGGACAATCAGAATTACTTGCACAAGAAATATTGTTACAACCTGTCAAGACTAAAGCTAAAACTAAGAATGAGGCTAAGACTAAAGTATGTAAATGTTTCATAATAATACCTTTATATAATCAAAATTATCTTACTCCAGTATCATTTACACACTAACAAAGCAATTAAAATTTTGTCCAATCAATCGGGGTTTAAGGGGGCAAGCCCCCCTTATCTTATTATGGGAAAGATAAACTCCGTGCGGTTCTCCACACGCCACACGTCGGATACTAGTATCAAGACACTTGTGTCGTAGACGTGCTTATTATTTATAAATATTAAGGTTAAGGGGAACTAGTTCCCCTTAAAATCCCCCGAGTGATGCCTAAACCTTTGCTTAAAACAACCCGACACCAGAGGCTGATGTACAGCCGAGATTAGAGAGGTTGTTATGCCCCAAAACTGGATATTCTAGTCTGCTATCAGAGGCATAATAATCTACCCTCAGTGTCGTTCCGACATGTAGTACCACTAGGACAACTATTCGCACCCACAGCTAGGCTACACGCTAATCTACATATACTATCACTACATGAAAGACGTACAGTTCCGATACAGTCATTATCATTAGAACAACTATCTCCTCTTGAATTACAAGCCGTCAAACTAATCATCAAAATTAGAGAAAAACACAAATAACATAAATATTTCATAATAATACTCTCTATATAATCAAAACTATCTTACTCTGGTATCATTTACACACTAACAAAGCAATTAAAATCATACCCTGATACAATAATTTATATTGTATTTTTTAAAAATACAATATAAAAACAATCCCAATAAAATAAATTACGGAATATATTATTTATGAATAAATATAAATTATTATTGATTATTGTTATTGCAATTCTTTTGTTCTTCTTCATAGATAAAAAACAAGAACATTCGGTGGCTGTGTGTCCTATCAAAACCATAACAGCCGACAATGTGGCTCAACCGGGCTGTTTTAATCAACTGGTATTTTCTCAACTCTGGTCACCTTCCGCCTCTATCACCTATAACAATCTTGACCCTCAAGGAAATGTGATATCACCAATTACAAATAACGAATTCGTTGATGGAACAGGAATAGAAGTTGACGCTATGTTAACTCAAGAATATTTAATCGACAAATACTTAACTCGAGATCAAATTGATATTCCTTTGTCTATATTAGTCAAACGCCAAAATTTACAAATTGCTGAAGAAACATTACAGAATAGTCCACGCAACAATCAATGGATACCTCATGGTCTTTGGACAAATTTTGTATTACCATCTGGGGAAGTCTTATTTCCTGAGAATTGCTCCGAAGTCCCCATAGATATTTCTCTCTTTCCTTTAAGCTTACGTCGACAGATGCAAGAGCAGTATATTGAGAGAACAGATACTTTATATCTTCATGAATGGGAAAAACATGGCAATTGTTATAGTAATTCACCAAAAGTATATTTTGAACAAGTTTTTGAATTACAAGAACGTTTCGCCGACACCTCTTTTTTGGAAGAGAATGCTGGTAAATGGGTAAAATATGAAGATCTTGCAGATGCTTTGATTTTTGATTCTCGTTTCGTTCAATTAATTTGCATTTCACAACCAGACGGACAGGTTTTTAATCAACGGTCTATTTTCTTTGATAGAAAATTCAATTTTAACGAAGCAAGCAGCCTTGTCCCTTCACAATGTGTGACCGATGAAAAAGTATATATTCGTGCTGCTCCTACCTACATGTCAGCAAGTGATATTATCACATCACTTAACAATGCCCCTCCAATGAATATTGGGTTTGATATTGATGCCACGATATTAGCCTCATCTCCTGTATTTCAATTTGCTAGAGAAAATGCAACGCCTGGTAGTGAAGAATTTTTCAATATCATTAATCAATCTGACCAAGGGTATAGTTTACTTAAACAGTCGGCATTAGAAATTGTACAAATGCACCAACAAAGAGGTGATAATATATATTTTATTACGTCTCGAAGAAGAACGCCTAATCAAAAAGTGACTCAAGCCTTAGAATTTTTTCTTGGCTTAGAAAAAGCTAATGTCATTTTTACGAATGGCTCTGACAAGACAGCTTTTATTAAAAAATTAAATGTTAAGATTTATTATGGTGATGCAGATTCAGATATTATTTCTTCATTATCTGCTAATGCACGCCCTATAAGAGTATTACGTCCATCCGTAACAAACGCTAGAGGTTTATATCGACCAGGGTTTTTTGGAGAAGATGTCTATATTCGTTCTGACAGATAGACCTTGTATTGAATCATCGCATTTTTACCTAGATTCATAACACTCCTAAACTGGGGTCTAAGGAGGCTAGGCCTCGGAGGGGTTAGCCCCCCTTATCTTATTATTTATAAATATTAAAGTTAAGGTTAAGGGAAACTAATTACCCTTAAAATCCCCCAATTTATTCTTTTTTAATTACCAGTTAAAAACCAAAAATCATCACATATGCAAAGCACGATTCTCAACTGCAAGCGCTGCTTCTTTAACAGCTTCACTCAATGTCGGATGTGCATGACAGGTACGAGCAATATCTTCCGAAGAAGCAGAAAATTCCATCGCTACACAAGCTTCAGCAATCAAATTGCCAGCTTCAGCACCCAAAATATGAACACCCAAAACACGATCTGTTTTTGTATCAGCTAAAATTTTTACAAACCCCTCAACCGTTCCATTAACCTTTGCACGTCCATTCGCTAAAAAAGGAAATTTTCCAACCTTATAGTCAACACCAGATTGTTTTAACTCTTCTTCCGTACGCCCAACCCAAGCAACTTCAGGCGATGTATAAACCACAGATGGAATCAAGTCATAATTGACATGACCAGACTGCCCTACCAAAATTTCTGCAACTGCAACCGCTTCTTCTTCAGCCTTATGTGCCAACATCGCCCCCGCAACGACATCACCAATCGCATAAATTCCATCAATATTTGTCTTAAATTGTGAATCCGTTTCAATACAACCCCGTGTATCAAGCTTCACACCAACATTCTCTAACCCCAAACCATCAATATGTGGCTGACGACCAATCGCGACTAATACACGATCCGCCGATAAGCTCGTTGTTTTACCAGTATCCTTTACATCTTCAATCTCAATTTCTACACCAGATTTAGATTTCTTTACCTGTGTCACTTTTTGTCCAAGTAAAAAAGTCAAACCTTGTTTTGTTAAAGTTTTTTGGAATGCCTTCGCTACTTCAGAATCCATAGACGGCGTAATGCGGTCTAAAAATTCAACGACAGTAACTTTTGTTCCCAAGCGCGCCCAAACAGATCCAAGCTCTAAGCCAATCACTCCTGCACCAACAATCACCAAAGATTTAGGAACAGAAGTAAACTCTAATGCTCCCGTAGAAGAAACTATCATTTTTTCATCAACTTCAACATTTGGCAAAGCTGTTGTTTGTGATCCTGTTGCAATTACAATATTCTTTGTTGAAAGAATATTTTCACCACCCGCATTCAAAACCAATTTTACAGAATTAGCCGATATAATCTCTGCCTCTCCAGAAAAATACTCAATTTTATTTTTCTTAAATAGATATTCGATACCTTGCGTGTTTCCTTCAATTCCAGATTTTTTATACTCCATCATTTTTTTAAGATTGAGTTTTGCTTTTCCTATCTCTATCCCCATATCAGATACAGATTCTGTCATCTCATATGTATGGGATGCATGCAATAACGCTTTAGAAGGAATACATCCAACATTCAAACATGTTCCACCTGGAGCTCCCCGTTTATCAATACAAGCCACCTTCAAACCTAATTGAGCCGCCCGAATTGCACAAACATAACCCCCAGGCCCTGCTCCAATAACAATAAGATCAAATTTATCAGACATATTTTTTTTCCTTATAGATCAAGTAATAAACGTTCTGGATTTTCAAGTCCCTCTTTGACACGAACTAAGAAAATGACAGCCTCTTTTCCATCTACAATACGATGATCATAACTCAACGCAAGATACATCATAGGGCGAATACAAATTTCTCCATTAACAACAACAGGTCTATCTTGAATTTTGTGCATCCCTAAAATACCAGATTGAGGACTATTCAAAATAGGAGTAGACATTAAAGACCCATAAACCCCACCATTAGAAATAGTGAATGTTCCCCCTTGCAAATCAGATAAAACTAAACCTCCTTCACGAGCCTTAGCACCATAGTTTGCGATTGTTTTTTCAATACCCGCAAAGGTCATCGTATCTACCTGACGAAGGACAGGAACAACCAAACCCTTATCAGTGCCTACAGCCACACCCATATTAACAAATTGTTTATAAACAATTTCTTCACCTTGAATTTCAGAATTTATGGCAGGTATTTCTTTTAACGCCATCACACAAGCTTTAATAAAAAAGCTCATAAAACCTAGTTTTACACCATGTTTTTGTTCAAATTGTTCTTTGTATTCTTTTCGAACACCCATTAAGACACTCATATCAACTTCATTAAATGTCGTTAACGTTGCCGCAGTATTTTGAGACTCCTTCAGCCGCTTCGCAATTGTCTTACGCAAACGTGTCATCTTTACACGTTCTTCACCCTGCTCCTGCATTCCCATCATAGAACTTGGTATGTTTCCTTCCATAGCGTTTAATGCATCAGCTTTTGTTAAACGACCGCCTTTTCCTGTGCCTGGTATTTGTGATGGATTCAGTCCATTTTCAACAACCAATTTACGAACAGAAGGAGGCATATTCGGTGTTACTGGCTTTATTGGTGAAATTGGAGTTACAGGTTCTACTGGAGAGATAGGTTCTACTGATGGTATGGGTGCACCTGCCCCTTCAACAACCTTACCTAATAAAGCACCAATGGCAACAGTATCTCCTTCTTGGGCAACCCACTCACCCATAACCCCCGCACAGGGCGAAGGTACTTCTATCGTTACCTTATCTGTTTCTAACTCACATAATGGTTCATCAATGTTTATAGCTTCACCTGGTTTTTTATACCACTGCGCAATACTTGCCTCAGTAATTGATTCCCCTAATTGCGGAACATAAATTTTAACATCCATCGTTTGGTGCACCTTTCTATTTCATATCCAAAGCTTCACGTATCAAAGTATCACGTTGTTCTAAATGCTTCGCCATAAACCCTGTTGCCGTCGATGCCGATGCGACTCGTCCTACATAAACAGGACGAGTATGTTTTGCCTCAATCTTTTTCAACACATCTTCAATATAAGATTCAATAAAAGACCAAGCCCCCATATTACGTGGTTCTTCTTGACACCAAACCATTTCTGCATGTGCAAAAACTGATAATGCTTTGATTAAGCCACTTTCTGGAAAAGGATACAACTGCTCAATACGCATAATATACACATCCTTGATTCCTGCCCCATCCCTTGCTTCTAGCAAGTCATAATAAACTTTACCACTACATAAAATCAATCGACGAATCTTTTTTGGAGGATTCAAATGTCCTCCTGAACGTTCATCTTGTCCATCCCAGAAAATACGCCTAAAGCTTGAACCCTTTTCCATATATGATAAATCAGAGACGCATTTTTTATGACGTAATAAAGATTTTGGGGACATCAGAACTAAAGGTTTACGGTAATTACGATGTAACTGACGACGCAAAATATGAAAATAATTTGCAGGAGTCGTCACATTCGCAACTTGCATATTTTCTTCAGCACAAAGTTGCAAATAGCGCTCCAAACGTGCAGAACTATGTTCTGGTCCTTGCCCTTCATAACCATGAGGCAATAACTGCACTAACCCTGTCATACGTCCCCATTTTGTCTCTGAAGAAGAAATAAATTGATCCATAATAACTTGTGCACCATTCGCAAAATCACCAAATTGTGCTTCCCAAATTACCAACGCATTAGGAGCAGCGAGCGTATATCCATACTCAAAACCCAAAACAGCCATTTCTGATAACATAGAATTAATCACTTCATATTTTGCACTTTTATGCTTAATTCCATCAAGAGGTCTATAGCGTTCTTGAGTGGTTTGGTCTATCCAAACAGAGTGTCTTTGTGAGAATGTCCCTCTCTCACAATCTTGTCCTGATAATCTGACAGGATAACCTTCATCAATCAACGAACCAAAAGCTAAAGCTTCGGCGGTAGCCCAATCGACTCCTTTTCCTGTTTCAAACATTTTTTCTTTAGATTTGTTTTGCCTCTGTAATGTACGATGCAAAACAAAATCTTTTGGCACTTTTGTCAATTGTTTACCAATTTTCAATAAAGTTTTAAGCTCTACTCCAGTTTCCCCTCGAATAAAATCTTTGGTATTTTTATGTGTCAAACCCAACCATTGTCCATCTAACCAATCTGTTTTAGAAGGTTTATATGTACTAGCTGCTTCAAACTCTTTTTCCAAAACATTACGATAGTCTTGCATAAGCTTGTCAGCTTCTTGTTCAGTAATAACACCCTCTTCAATCAGCTTTTTACGATATTTTTTGACCACAGAATCATGCTTTTTAATCTGTGCATACATATGTGGTTGCGTAAAAGCAGGGTCATCACCTTCATTATGTCCAAAACGACGATAACAAAACATATCAATCACCACAGGTTTTAAGAACTTTTGCCTAAACTCTGTTGCCACCTGAGCCGCAAAAACAACTGCCTCTGGATCATCTCCATTAACATGAAAGATTGGCGTTTCAACAATTTTCCCAACATCTGATGGATAAGGTGAACTACGAGAAAACCTTGGATCAGTTGTAAACCCGATCTGATTATTCACAATAAAATGAATAGAACCACCTGATTTATGCCCCATCAATCCTGATAAACCAAAACATTCAGCAACCACACCTTGACCTGCAAAAGCAGCATCACCATGCAACAAAAGAGGGATAACCTTACCTCTATCTATCGACCCATCTTCCTGGATATATTTATCTTGTTTCGCACGTGCTTTACCCAAAACAACAGGGTCCACAGCCTCTAAATGTGAAGGATTAGCCTCTAAAGATAAATGCACCTTATTTTCACCATATTCACGATCTACCGAAGTCCCAAGATGATATTTCACATCACCTGACCCCTCCATACCTTTTCCACCATTACCACCCTTAAATTCATTAAATAAAGCACGGAATGGTTTTCC
This sequence comes from uncultured Rhodobiaceae bacterium, assembly GCA_964389695.1. GTDB lineage: Bacteria > Pseudomonadota > Alphaproteobacteria > RS24 > RS24 > CAYMEP01. The sequence goes on from CAYMEP010000003.1 coordinate 26,788, forward strand.
CATAACATTTGTTAAAACATTCAAACGCCCTCGATGGGGCATCCCAATAACAACTTCTTCTACACCCAGACCACTACCTGATTTAATAATTTCTTCCAATGCCACAATTGCTGCTTCGCCACCATCTAAACCAAAACGCTTTGTTCCCGTGTATTTAACATCAATAAATTTTTCTAAGCCTTCTGTCTCAAGCAATTTCACAAAAATACGCTTTTTATCTTCTGACGAAAATGATATCCTTTTATCTGGGCCTTCAAGGCGATCCTGTAACCATGCTTTTTCTTCAGGTACAGAAATATGAAAAAACTCCAATGCCACATGTCCACAATATGTCCGCCGTAAGATTTTTAACATTTGGGTAACCGTTGCTACTTCTAGACCCAACACATGATCAATAAAAATTGGACGTTCCATATCATCTTTAGTAAACCCATAACTTGCTGGATTTAGTTCTGGATAATCTACAACTTCTTCAAGTTTTAAAGGGTCAAGCTCTGCAGCCAAATGTCCCCTGACTCTATACGCTCTAATCATCATAATCGCCCGTACCGAATCAAGCGTTGCTCTACGCAATTCCTCTTGATTCAAGTCTCCATTTTGACGTATTTGAATTTTTTCCAATTTTGATTGCATGTCTTGCCAATCAGCAACCAATGCAGAGGTTAATTCCCCTTTATCTGATAATGGCCAATCTGAACGTTGCCATGAAGGATGCACAAGATCAACATTATCATCAACATTATCAAAGAACTCTTGCCAAGTCGAATTGACAGAGTCACGGTCTTGCCTATATTCTTTATATAATTCTTCTATATATAGAGCATTAGACCCTGATAAAAAGTCTAACTTTTTTACAACTTCATCACTTTCTAAATTCACAGTCATAAATAATACCTATATACACTATTAACGATTTAATACCTCGACCAAACTCGTCCCTAATGATGCCGGAGAAGGGGACACGATAATTCCTGCAGAACGCATTGCTACAATTTTATCCTCAGCACCACCCTTGCCACCTGAAATAATAGCACCAGCATGTCCCATTCTACGCCCTGGCGGAGCAGTAATACCCGCAATAAACCCAACCACTGGCTTTTTTATTTTAGACGATTTGATAAAATCAGCAGCCTCTTCTTCAGCAGTTCCTCCAATTTCACCAATCATAATAATTGACTCTGTTTCCTCATCTGCCAGAAACAACTCTAAACAATCAATAAAATTTGTGCCATTCACAGGATCTCCACCAATACCAATACAACTAGATTGCCCCAAACCTGCTGCCGTTGTTTGAGCAACAGCCTCATAAGTTAATGTTCCAGAACGAGATACGATTCCTACCGTCCCTTTTTTATGAATTGCACCAGGCATAATCCCAATTTTACATTCACCAGGTGTAATTACTCCTGGGCAATTAGGCCCCACAAGACGTGTTTTAGACCCATCTAAAGCCCGTCTCACTTTTACCATATCAGCAACTGGAATCCCTTCTGTTATACAAACGGCTAATTCGATTTCTGCAGCAATGGCTTCTAAAATCGCATCTGCCGCAAAAGGAGGGGGAACATAAATAGCCGTCGCCGTTGCACCAGTTATTTCGACAGCCTCAGACATCGTATCAAACACAGGCAAACCAAGATGTTTAGACCCGCCACGTCCTGGCGTTACACCACCAACCATCTGAGTCCCATAAGCTATCGCTTGTTCAGAATGAAACGTTCCCTGACTTCCCGTAAACCCCTGACAAATCACCTTTGTATCTTTATTAACCAAAACAGACATTAAACAGCCTCCTTTACAGCTTGAACAATCTTTTGTGCAGCATCATCTAAATTATGAGCTGAGATAATATTTAATGTTGATTTTTCTAGAATTTCTTTTCCTAACTCAACATTTGTTCCCTCAAGCCTCACCACTAATGGAACAGTAATATTCATTTCTTTAGCTGCCGCTATCACACCCTCTGCAATAATATCACAACGCATAATACCACCAAATATATTGACCAGAATTCCTTCAACATTTTTATCTGACAAAATAATTTTAAACGCTTCAGTGACCTTTTCTTTTGTTGCCCCACCCCCAACATCAAGAAAATTAGCAGGTTCACTACCATAAAGTTTAATAATATCCATAGTCGCCATAGCAAGACCTGCCCCATTGACCATGCATCCAATTTTGCCATCTAATTTAACATAAGATAAATCGAATTTACTTGCTTCAATTTCAGCCGGATCTTCTTCAGAGAAGTCCCGCATTTCTAAAATATCTGCATGACGATATAAGGCATTATTATCGAAATCAACCTTCGCATCGAGACAAATGAGTTCTCCAGAAGCCGTTACAACTAACGGATTGATTTCTAAAAGATTCATATCTTTTTCTACAAAAACTTTATACAGATTATTGACCAATTTTATCATCTGTTTTAGTTGTTCACCTTCCAGCCCTAAAGTAAATCCAATATGACGTCCGTGATGTGCAGAAATGCCAGATGCAGGATCCACAGGGAGCGTTAAAATTTTTTCAGGAGTATTTTCTGCAACTTCTTCAATATCCACTCCACCTTCGGTAGAAGCAATAAAAGAAACACGAGATGTCGCACGGTCAATCAAAAGAGATAAATAAAGTTCACGAGCAATATTTGAACCATCTTCAATATAAATACGTCCAACTTTCTTACCTGCTTCGCCAGTTTGATGAGTTACCAATGTCATACCCAATATACGCTCAGCCTCACGACGCACTTCATCTATAGATTTGACGACTTTAACACCGCCCCCTTTACCACGTCCACCTGCGTGAATTTGCGCTTTCACAACCCAAACTGGCCCCCCTAGTTTCTCTGCAACTTTCACAGCCTCATCTGCCGAAAAAGCCACCCCTCCTTCAGGAACAACGATTCCAAAACCTTTCAGTACTTGCTTTGCTTGATATTCATGAATATGCATTTCGTCTCCCTACCTTTTAATCACCGATGTCCAATACTATTGGGCAATCTTTTTACATGCTGTCAACAAACCTTCTACAGCGGTTACAGATTTTTTAAACATAGCACTTTCTTGCTCATCTAATTCAATTTCGATAATGCGTTCCACCCCTTTTGCACCAATAATAACGGGAACACCCACGTAAAGATTTGTCTGTCCATATTCACCATTTAAATAAGCAGCACAAGGCAACACACGTTTCTGGTCTTTTATATAACTTTCAACCATTTCTATCGCAGATGCAGCTGGTGCATAAAAGGCTGACCCTGTTTTTAGCAAATTTACCACTTCAGCACCACCATCACGCGTTCTTTGAACAATTTTATCTAGTTTATCTTGCGTTGTCCATCCCATTTTCACAAGATCTGGAAGAGGAATACCTGCCACTGTTGAATAACGCACCGATGGCACCATCGTATCACCATGTCCACCCAGAACAAATGCTGTAACATCCTTCACAGAAACATTAAACTCATCTGCCAAGAAATGACGAAACCTTGCCGAATCTAACACACCCGCCATACCAATAACTTTTTCTGTTGGTAACGCACAAGCCTTTTGTAATGCCCAAACCATCGCATCTAATGGGTTAGTAAGACAAACCACAAAAGCATTTGGCGCATGTTTTTTGATTCCCTCTCCCACTTGAGCCATTACTTTAAGGTTGATCTCTAATAAATCATCCCGGCTCATACCTGGTTTTCTTGGCACACCAGCGGTCACTATGACAACGTCAGCACCTTGAATATCTTCATAAGCATTGGTTCCTTTTAAGCGCACGTCACAATAACTTACAGGAGCTGATTGAGAAATATCTAATGATTTTCCTTGTGCCAAACCTTCGGCAATATCAAATAGAATGACATCCCCTAGCTCTTTTAATGCAATCAAATGTGCTAATGTTCCGCCAATTTGGCCTCCACCGATTAAGGCTATTTTTTTCCGTCCCATTAACA
>CAYMEP010000004.1:0-22427 GCA_964389695.1 uncultured Rhodobiaceae bacterium
ACTAGTGTTACTAACGGTACGGTTGATACTGCAATGGTCAATCTTACTATTGCAAATACAAATGATGCTCCTACCTTCACTGATACAATTTCAAATTTTTCTGGAACTGTTGGAGTAAGGAATGTGTTAATAAACTTACCAACAATTACTGCTGATCAAGATGTGGGTGATACACTAAACTATACGTTTACAGCAAAAAAAGATGATGTGTATATTGATGTTAGTACTCTTAGTGATTGGTTGATAATAAATGGTTTGGATACCATAGTTGCCCTCGATTCTTCGCAGGCGGATGATGTGGGAACGTATACACTTCAGGTGACAGCAAGTGATGGATCGGTTAGTGTGATGTCAAATGAATTTACTTTGGTACTTTCTGCGGCGGCTTCAATTGATTTTACTGGTTCTGATATTACGGGTAACGTAATGGAAGATACCCCAGAATTTGCAACAGGTAAGATTTCTGCTGCGGATATTGCTGATTCTACGGCAATTATTACTTATTCTGTTGCCAACGACAGTAGTCGGGGTACGGTGAGTATTGATGAAAATACGGGAGAATGGGTATATATTCTAACAAATAGTACGGATGCGGCAGATATAGTTAATGCGTTAGATAGTGGTGCGAATGTTACGGATACCTTTACGGTGACTGCGGTATCTTCGAATGGTGCTACGGCGACTCAGGTGGTATCCGTCACAGTTTCTGGTAGGACTGATGTCACAGGTACTGCTTCTAAGGATAGCTTGGATGATACTATTGCCGGTTCTGAATCGTTAAACCTTGTGTTCCAAGGTGGTGAAGAGGATGATACGATCTCTACAGGTATTGGGAATAATGTTGTATATGGTGGTCTTGGTATTGATACTATAAATTTAAATACAGCTGGTACAGACACTGTTGTATATCGTTTTGAGAGTGCATATGATCAAACAATAGATGGTGTGTTAAGTAGTAACTATAGTGTTCGGGCTTTTGATGGCGCTGATGTTATCAATAATTTTGAGCGGGGAGTGGATAGGTTTGTGTTTATGGATGCGGTGAATACCACTGCTGGCGATGCCGGGTTTTCTGAAGATGCTTTTTTAAATGAATTAAATATATCTGCTGTTGATGGCAGTGGTGTGTCTACATATAATGATTATCTTAAGTTACTCCTTGAGGTGATGGATGGTAAGGTTGTAGGCCTATCCTTCCAATTTGGTTCTCCGGGAGATAAAACCAGTGGTGCTAACCCAGAACAAGCAGGGTCTCGTTTGACCATTAATTTCGATGAAGCTATAGCAATTGATGCTAATTTGGTTGCTGCTATAGGGTCAATAACTAATTTTGACACCGGTGATTCAGCTATTATAAATCCTGGGTTAATAGTTAATGATCTAACTGTGCTTGATTTCTTATTAGGGGGAACAAGTACGTTTGATTCAGTTGATATATTCAACTCAGATGACGATTTCGGCATAGATGTATTATAATCTATATCGTTAAAGGTTAATTTACTCTGAGTTTGTTGATGAATGGTATTATCTCTGTGGTAATATAGGGATTCTGTGCGGTATGTGGTGGTGTCTGTCTTACAGGAACCTATAAATTGTCAGAAACCATTCAAGTGCTTATTTACCTTCTTTTGTTTTGTAAAACCAATGTGCTGTATGGTGGAATAAACAAAATATAACTCACAAAACACCAAGTATGATATGTTGTATTTATTGATTTAGTTGTAATAATGATACCATTGTGTTAACATGGACAAGGGGAGATCGTTGTTCAAAAGCAAGGTAATTGTCTGTAAACAACGTATTAAATGAGAAGAGGTGTAATGGTAAATTTTATCCTTAGTGATGTGCGCGATGTTGTTCAAATAGGTGAAAATTTTGTTTTCGATGTTGCCCCTATTGGTGCACTTTCTTCTGCTTATAATATTCGTTGGGAAATTATCCTTAAGGGAGCGGTGCCCGCGACGAGCAATACATTCTCTTCTTTGTCTGGTACGGTAAGCTTCTTATCTGGGGAGACACTGCCCAAGACTATTTCAATTCCTATTTTAAGTGGTTTAGGAACAAGCTTCGCTCGTAATTTTACGCTTCGTGTTTTTGAGGTTGAGGCAAGCAATGAAGCTGTGAGTAGGCCAATTAGTCAAGATATAGAAGTGACACTGGTTGGAAGTGATGACCCCGAAAATATGGTGGTTTATGATGCTAATATAAGCTCATTTGATGATGTTGTGGTTTCCGCTGGTTCAGAAAATGCATTATGGAATGGTGTCTCGGGTGATGATACCTACATTATTACGAGGCATCAATATGGAAATGTAGAAATTTTAGATTATTTCGGCAGTTCATACGTACAATTAGACAGGGGTGTTTCGGTAGTTTCCTTTGTGGAAGAAACATATGACCATGCTTTAGGGACAACAATTTTTGCGGCGATATTGACATTGGAAACAGGAGCAACGGTTAGGATAGCATATCCGGACCAAAATAATTTTTCTTACCAAATTGGTGATGGTGGAGTGCTTTCTTATTCTGAGTTTAAATTCGCATTGAGTGATGCAACGCCAGAAGACCCTTATTATGTATATAGTAGTAGTTCTGTTGGTGGAGGAAGAAATGCTCCTAATGGAATTGATGCGTATATGCCGATTACGGCTAAGGCGGATATTATTGGTATTGGCTCTAACTTTAACATTATCACAAATGCTGCAGCGGGTGATGATGTTTATATTATTACAAGATTCCAATATGGTGATGTGAGTATTTCTGATAGTCAGGGTGATAATTTAATAAAATTTGATTTATCTGTTTCTATTGTAGGCTTTCAAGAAGATACTATAAATTACCTAGGTCTTAAGGTGCCGGTGGCATTGGTCTTGACATTGGGAACGGGAGCATTGGTAACCATAGAATACCCACAATCCTCTGTTTGGCGGTATCAAATTGGTAATGGTCAAGTGATTGAGTATACTGATCTCAAAGCATATGTTCAAAATGTTACTAATGCTGATCCTTTTGTTGTTGTTGATCTGGCGCCTGTGTTTGAATCGTCATCCTTTTTCTTTAGTTTATCTGAGGAGGCTTCTTCTGGTGTTTTCGGTGTTGTGGTTGCTTTTGATATAGACACTTCTGTAGCATTTTTGACCTATGAATTAATGGGTGTTGTTCCGCCGGGAGTGACAATAAATTCTGTTACGGGAGAATTGAGTTATGAGGGCGTTGGTCTTGATGCTGAAGTTGCAGAAAGTTATGACTTTGTAGTAAAGGTCACTTCAGATACGCAAAGTGCGACGGCGCAGATAAACCTAGTGGTGGTAGATGTAGATGATAATGTTTTTATGTTTACAGATTTGCCTGCTAATAATATTACTTTAAGTGAAAATTATAGTGATACAATGATCATTTTGGATGAAGTTTTTGCCGTTGATAGGGATGTTACGGCAGATGCGGTCACATATGATCTTGTTCCAACAGGGAATACGCCTGTTCCATCTGGGTTTTCTATGTATGGCAATAATCTTGTTTATACAGGTGGTGGTATTGATTATGAGGCAATTGAGAATGGGGTGATAAACCTTACATTGCGTGCAACTTCTGGAAATAACGCTATTTTTACGCCAATAGTCGTGAATATTACAGACGTTAGTGAAAACCCTGTGTTGGGTATGGCAATCGGTCATCAAACGGCATCAGTAAATTCGGTAAAAACATTCACTATTCCCGCGGGTAGTTTTAATGATGAGGATGCCAATAGTAGTTTGACTTATAGTTTCTTGGTGACAGAGGCTAATGGTAGTGCTCTTTCTTTACCTTGGCTACAATTGCAGGGTAATGTGTTTACTGTATCTTCCGCGTCGTTATCAGATGTTGGTACGTACTTCATTGTCGTGAAAGCTATAGATAATACTAACTTGGCGGCAGTGGATGAAAATGTATTTTCTTTGACGATTGCACAAGACCAGCCCCCTGTTTTCGTACAGCAACGTTATACGTTTTCTTTAATGGAGGGTGATTCTGGTAGTGTTACGAATCCGTTAGTTGTTGGTGCTGTTATGGCAACAGATGGTGATTCTGGCGCAAGTGATGTGCTGACTTATGAGCTCGTTTCTATAGACGGCAATGGGGTGCCCGCTGGGTTTTCTATGGATAATAATGAGATTATTTATACAGGTGTAGCGTTTGATCGTGAGGGTAGTTCAGCGTCTAGTAGTGTTGATTTGCGTGTGAAAGTGACGTCTGGCGGGGTTACAGCAACGGCGGATATTGCGGTAAATATAACAGATTTAGATGAATTTGACCCAGTGTTCTCGTCTGCGGATGTTGTGTTAAATTTGGAAGAAGGGAATTTTATAACATATTTCTCGGGGAGTCCTGTAGTTGCCACAGATCTTGATGGAGGTGTTGACGTAATAACTTACAGTTTAGAGTCGTCTCCTGCGGGGTTTACAATTGATGACCTTGGGATCATTGCTTATTCTGGGGGTGGGTTTGATCTTGAATCACCATATGTTTTGCCAGAATATACATTTAATGTGCTAGCGGATTCTAATGGCACAATAGCGCGGAAAGAAGTTACCTTAAATATTATTGATATTAATGAGCATAGTACAGTATTTACAAATTCTGGTGGATATAGCTTTGTGATAGCAGAAAATGAGGCGGGTGATAGCGGCACTGTGGTTAACGTTGGGCAGGTGGAAGCGCTCGATGATGATTTTAGTGCTAGGATTGTATATAGTTTATTGGATGCGCCTTCTTTTTTTAGCATCGATGAGGATGGGTTTATTACCTATACAGGAAGTGGTTTTAATTATGAATCTGCTACTAATAGTTATGGGTTTTCTGTAAATGCTTATGATGAAAATTTGAGTAATGCGCCGGTAGTTCAAACGCAAGTCAATGTGCGGGTAGAGGATGTAAATGACGCCCCAGTAAAGAATGTGGCTTTACTTTCTCAAACCGCAGTTACTCTAATCCCTATGACATTCTCTATTCCAACTAATGCGTTTAGTGATGAAGATGGGGATGATTTGCGTTATAATTTTACTGTCAGTCAAAATGGTAATCCTGTTGTGCAAAATTGGTTGGAGCTTACGGTAAGTGAGTTTTCAGTTAGTAGCCAATCTGTGGCGGGTGTTTATGAGGTTTCTGTTACAGCAATAGATGAAAGGGGGGTGGGTAGCGTACAAACAAGTGATTTTACTTTGACAATTACTGCGAATGAAACCCCATACTTTACGCAAAGCTACAGTTTTGATTTAGATGAAAATAGCGCTTATTCAGCGGCTACACAAAAAACATTTGGAACAATAGTTGCGACAGATAATGATAGTGAAGATTTGAATATAACCTATAAAATTGTTCCAATAAATGGAGAGCTCCCGCCTTATGGGTTTTTTATTTCGGAAGCGGGGGATTTTGTATATATCGGTAATGGTGTAGATCGTGAAGAGTTCGCAAATGGTGTCATTTTAGTTCGTGTTGAGGCGGAGTCTTTTGGTTTAACGGCGGTTACAGATATAGCTATTAATGTTGCTGATGTAGATGATAATGATCCTGAGTTTGTGTCTACTGCGCCATCTATATTATCAATTGATGAAAATGATGATCGGACAAATAATGCTTTAGAATTGGGTGTTGTTAATGCCATAGATGTTGATTCTTCAAACTTAACTGCTGATATTTCTTATCACTTGGAAGGTGATGTGCCTACTGGTCTTACCGTTCTATCTGGTGGTGGTGTGAGTTATGATGGTTCAGGTTTTAATGCTGAGGCAAAATTAGAATATAATTTTAAAGTGGTTGCAACTTCTGGGAATAAGAGTGTTAAACATGACGTGACATTGCAGATTGTTGATCTAGATGAATATCTGCCTCAATTTGTTTCAGGTACGGTTTCTAAATTAAATATTAATGAAAACACTACAAATGTAAATTTGACCACATTCTTGGGTACAGATAGTGATACATCTGCTGTTATTACTTATAGTTTATCGGGAACGTTTCCTGTGGGCTTGGTTATTGATGAGGATAGTGGTGTTTTGAGTTATGGTGGTGTGGAACTTGATGCAGAATCTGCGGTAACGAGTTATAACTTTTCAGTCGTGATTACTTCTAATGAAGAATCTGTGTCGCAAAATGTGACATTGAGTGTTGTTGATTTAGATGATAATGATCCAATTTTCCCAGGAACGCTCGCTAGCTATACGTTTTCTATGGATGAAAACCAAGTCGGTAATGTGAATGCTGTAGATCTTGGTGATGTTTTGGCAACAGATGCAGATACAGGATCAACAATAAGTTATAGTCTTGTGAGTGCTGAAGTATCAGGATTTGCTATCAATAATGGTCGTGTGGTTTATATAGGGGGGGGGGTCAATCTTGAAAGTCTGACAGACCAATATATCGATATTACCGTTCGTGCAACATCTGGTACAAAAACAAAAGATCAAAATGTTGTGGTAGAAATTATTGATGTTGATGAACATGGTCCTGAATTTACGTCTGCTTCACCGTCTGTTCTAACTATAGAGGAATATGTCACAACTATGAACTTTTCTGCAGCATTTGTAGCGACAGATGCTGATTTTACAGATTTGGATTCTGATATTAAATATAGTTTAGATAATGAGCCTTTAGGTTTATCTGTTGATGAAGATACAGGATTGGCGACTTATGATGGAGGGGGTTTTGATTATGAAACTCAATCAAGTTACACTTTCGATGTGATTGCGACATCTCATGAGGTTACTAAAACACAAGAAATAACGTTGAATATTACGATTGCTAATGATAATCCATCTGTATTTACGTCTACTTCTCCGTCTGGATTTATGATCGATGAGAATGTGAAAGTGATGAATTTCTCAACTGCATTTGTGGCGACTGATGAGGATGTAAAAGATTCGAATGCTGATATTAGATATAGTTTAGATGGTGAACCTTTAGGTTTATCTATTGGTAGTGTGGATGGGTTAGTGAGTTATAATGGAGAGGGGTTTGATTATGAAGATCAATCAAGTCACACTTTCGATGTGATTGCGACATCTCGTGGGGTGAGAACCGTCAAGTCAGTGACGTTGACGATTAATAATGTTAATGATGCGCCTGTTTCTGTTGAAAATTTGCTGAATCAACAGTTTAAACAAACTACAGAAGCAACTTTCTCAATTTCGTCAACAGCTTTTGCGGATGATGATGGAGATAGTTTGACCTATACATATTCTATTTCTTCTTTAACTCTTAACCCAAGTTGGTTAGTTCTTTCTGGTTCTGAGTTTGCGGTTAAAGCTAATTCTGTGGCGGGTGTGTACGATGTTATAGTCACTGCAACAGATACGAATAATACCACTGCTTCATCTAATTTTACGTTGACAATTATAGAGGACATTCCGCCTGTTTTTGGTGCGCAAACATATACTTTTAGTTTTGATGAAAATAAAAGTGGGGCTTCTACTGCTTTTGTGGTTGGTGAAGTTTTAGCAACGGATAGTGATGAAGCTTCTGGTGCAACACTTGCTTATGCTCTTGTGCCAATAGATGGTGTGCAGGTACCTAGTGGCTTTAGTATGAATGGGGCTGAACTTGTTTATTCTGGTGAGGCGATTAACCATGAAGATACAAATACTCCCACTTCTTTTGCTTTACGTGTTCAGGTTACTTCTAATGGTAAAGTGGCAACGGCTGATGTTACAGTGAATGTGAATGATGTCGATGAACATGACCCTGAGTTTAGCACTACTTATGCCTTTACTTTGTCTGAAGGTGTCGCTGCACACGACCTTGTGACAGTCATGGCGCAGGATAATGATAGTACGGCAAATATTATTTACAGTTTATCTCAAAATAGTATTGGGTTTTCAATTACTGCAGGGGGAGTTGTTTCTTATAGTGGTTCTGGTTTGAATCATGCTTCAAGTAGTAGTCATATGTTTACTGTAACAGCAACTTCTGGATTAAAAACAGACACGACATCTATTGCCATCACCGTTGAAGCCTTAGAGCTTGCTCCGGTTTTAAGCTTACCAATGGTAAATGGCGATGGTGTGGTTACAGAGGATAATGGTGTTGATAATAGTGAAAGTGGCGTGTTGCCTGTTACATACCATGGTGATTTATTAGATTTGAATTTGCATGTTACAACGAACGGTGCCACACCTACGTTTTCTACGACTGCATTAGCATTTGATGAGAATAATATGGCTACTGTTGATGCATTTTATGGTTCATTTACCTTTATGCGTAGTGCAACGGGAACTACTTGGCTTTATACGTTAAATAATGGGTTATCTACAACCGATGGGTTGTCTTTTGGTGAAGCTGTTATGGAGGGTATTAAAATACGTTATTCGGATAATGATGGAAACTTGTCAGCTATACGTATATTGTCTTTGACAGTTAATGGTGCTGATGATGCACCTGTTTTTGGTTTAGGGTCTTATACATTTAGTACTTTGAGTGAGAATGTGGATGCTTCTGGTGTAGGAGATGAAGTTGTAATTGGATCGGTTTCGGCGACAGACGTTGAGGGTGATTCAATTTCTTATAGTATTATCTCAGGAAATATACAAAATAATGCTTTTAGTATCAACTCTTCAGGTCGGATCATTTATACGGGTACGGGTGTGGATTATGAAACAAACTCTACTTATTCATTAGGGGTGAAAGCCAGTGCGAATGGTGTGGGTAGCACTGTTTCTGTGCAGATTCTTGTGCAAGATTTGGTAGATGCTAGTCTAGAGCTTAATGGGGTGCAGGCTGTATTATATGCAGGTACATTAGAACAAGATGTTGACACAGGCTTAACGCTTATGGCGAGTATCCCAGGATTTTCAGGTGTATTTAATTATGAAATTATTTCTGGTGGTGATAAATTTAGATTGTTGGAAGATAGTAGTGGTCAATATAAATTGATTGCGAAATATGGGACACTATTTGATAGCGCAACGGATGCGTCTGTGAGCATACGTGCTAGTGATGATAATGGTGCAAATTCTGTTGATGCGACCTTTACAATTGCGGTGGATGAGGAGCCAGAATTTACTGTGGAGTGGCAGAGAGATCTAGATGGGTTGGTTGATATTACATCCCCTAGTACTGGTACAGTGCTGTCTACGACGGTTACCTCAAATTTAGGCGATGATTATTGGTATGATGTTTCGGGTAATAATGTTACTCAAGCTGAGGGTCTCGCATTGTTAACCGATGGGAATACGAGTAATATATATGATGTGTATGTGTCTAATGTATCTGGACAATATATTGATTTTGATGTTACGGGAGGAGGTGTTTATAAGGGGGGGACTTTATGGATTTATAATACAACCGCCACTGATAATACACCGTATAATTTAGAAGATGCAAGGGTACAGTTCTTTAATAATGGTCTCGTGGTTGGTGAAACCACGATTTCTATAAATGATATTGATTCACTCATGTATGTAAGTTTAGAGCAGGCAGAGATATTCGATAAAATACGATTCATATGGTCAGGATTTTCTGCATCTTTGAGAGAAGTGGAAGTGTATGGTGCGCAAGATTTATATTTGAATACGAAGGCAGGTGCGGTGATAGGTCGTGCCAATGTAACTTTCAATAACGCTAACTCTGGGGGGACGTTAACTTATAGTCTTACGGGCGTGGATGCGAGCTATTTTTCTGTTGATACTAGTGGTAATATTACAATAAATTCTATACCAGTGGGGTCTAAACCTCACTATGAATTCACAGTAAATGTAATGAACTCTAGTAGCAATCTAACACAACAGGCGGGTATATTTCTTTTGACTAGTGAGTCAAATAAAAAGTTTTGGGATTCTAATGAGATTGATTATGTTTTTGCTGATGCTGGAACAAGTGTTTCTGATGGGGTGACAGACCAAATACATTTGGCAGGCGAAGGAACAATAGTTAATTCTTCTTTGCCAGTATTGAATACAAACACCGAGGGTACGTTGGATGTTGTAGTAAGTTCTTCTGATTACGTTGAGGTTACTGTAGATGTTTTAGCAGGAACGTTGATTTATGATAAAATCGATTATATAGACTTTATTAATAGTGTTGGAGCTACGTTAGACTCTTCACAGGTTAGTGGCAAGAAACTCATCGATACTGTGTCGATTGAGATAAATGATGATAATCACTTTGGTGCGTTATCTTATAACTATGATTTTGGTGCGGCGCTACAATATGGTACGTCTGGTAGTGATTCTCTCTCCCCTGCGGAGGGTAATGATTCTTTGATGCATATTTTCCAAGGGGGGGAGGGAGATGATATTATCTCCGCAGGAAACTCTCGTGGAAATATTTTTATTGGTGGTCAAGGTGATGATGAATTTTATTTGTCTGATGATTTTTCGGATAATTCGCGTGATACGATTGTTTACCGTTGGGACTCGTCAGCAACGACTGCTGCTGGGCGTGCTTATGATGGGTATGATACGATCTATAATTTCGACGTAGGAAGAGATAGGCTAGTGATTATAGATGTTGCAGAAACAGCTGCAAGAACGATAAATGATGAAAACGAGTTTCTTGATGGGTTTGGTGATGGAAGCTTAGGGGTGTATTGGTTTAATCTTACGGGCGTTAATGCTATTATACGCACGGCCTCTACGGTGTTTAGTTATCTATCATTCTCTGGTTTTAGGTCAGAGAGTAATGGTCTGCGGATTCAATTTGCAAATATTGATGGTGATGACTCTGGGTTTCACTCTAATACGATAGATGTAAGTGATGCGGGGGGAACGGCTAATAATAGTGCAGAATCAAACCCAACTACGCAGCAGTATATGTTTAACCCTGGTAAAGAGGTGTACGATGGTAATGGTGATTTTCGTTTCTATGCAATGGAAGGTGGTTTAGGTGCGGGTTTCTTTACAGGTGCTAATGGTTTGGACAATACAGGATATGTATCTGACCCTTGGGATACGGATACTATAATTTATTATACTTCCGAAGAAGCGGAAACTCTTTTTTACGATATTATATGATTATCTTAAGAGGGGTTTGAAGAATTTTCTTCTATAGTATCCTTGTATTTTTATAAAAACACCTTATATGTTATATTAGGAATGTGAGGCTTGAGTCACGTATATTGAAATGTACAACAGGGTTAGAGTGGGAGCTAATGAATAAAGGATTTATACATATGGTTTCGTATGTAAAACATATGACGGCAATTTCTTTATTGGCGGTATTATTTTTTATTTATGACGTTCATTCTGCGCAGAGTGAGGTGTTAGATAATGTGGTACAACGAACGCTCAAAAATTTTCCGAAGTCTTTAGTGGATGTTGATTCTAATGTGAATTATCATAATCAATCTATAGTTGAAGCAAAAACAGATGCTGTGGAAGCAAAAAATTCTATAGAGGCGGTGTCTGAAGTGATAGAGCTAATTCTGGGCCACCCAAGGTTAAATGAAGCACGTTCAGCGGTATGTTCAGCACGTTTTGAAATCGCCCGCAGTAAAACAAATTACTACCCAAAGGTAAATGTTGGGATGAGTTTTGGACAAAAATGGATCGATAAAACTACAAGGTCTGATGAGTTTGGTGGTAGCAATAGTCCTGAATATGATGGTGATGGCGTATCTCTAACGATGTCAGTAAGTCAACAATTATATGATTGGGGCGATACAAGGGCGGGTATTCATATTGGAAAGATAAGGCGTAGTCGTGCTTTGATCGAGCGGCGTGTGACTTTAGATACACAAATTACCACTTTCTTGAAAGCTGCGCTGGATTATTATGGTCAGGAAATTCTCTTCCGTCAGGCGCAGGGCATTATGGCAGATATTGGTAAAACAGTAGAGTCTGTGCAGGCTAGATTTCGGTCTGGTGCTGGTCGTTTGTTAGAACTTCGTGCTGCACAATTAGTGCGTTTGGAGCACCAATCACAACTTGATATTATTGAACGCCGTCGTCACCAGGCGCTAGAAGTTATAGAGAAGCAGTTTAAGGCAAATAAAGAACAGGCTATGGGGTTGGTGGAGAAGTTCTTAGAAGTGCGGCCAGAATCCCCTGTGGTTATCCCAGCGGAAAATAGTTTGCAGATTCAAATTGTTGATTTAGATATTTTATCAATACGTTATGAAATTCGACAGATATTAGCCCGTCGTTTTCCTAAAGTTGAAGGAGTTATCGTGGGGCGGGTTTGGGATATCCAAGATAAAGAAAGTTGTGGAACGAGGATCGATGCGTTCCATTCTGAATATGAAAATGGTCGTGCAATTTCAGGAGAAACAGGTGCTTTTGCACCACGTTTCTTGAACTCTAAATGTAATACACATGAAGTGACGGGAAATATAGAAGTCAGCATGCCCCTTTATGATGGGGGAGCGAGTAAAGCAGATACTAACGAAAGAAAGGCGCGTCGTATTGGTCTTGAGTCTGCACGAGATGCACATATACGTGACCATGTTGCAAACAGTGGTTACGTGCAGGCACAGATTACGGATTTACATTTGCAGTTGAAAGATAAAACAACGCATTTTCAAGAACTAGGAAGACAACTTGAGGGACTCTTGTTTTTGCAAGGTAAAACAGAATTTGACCCAGTTGCAGTTATTCAGATGCAAGGGCGTTATGCCGCGGGGCTAGTAGAATTATTATCTACTAAATTTCAATTGGAGAATTTACGGGTAGAAGCTTTGCAGTTATCAAACTCTATTGCCAGAGAGTTAGGAATAGAATTAAGATCAACGGGTTGCTAAGTTTAATTTAGTTATGTATTAGAAAGACAAATATGGATATAAATCTGAAAGAAGAATCGTCACCTATTCCTGTGGAAAGTACAGAAGGCAAGGGTAACGAGTATACGGGGCATTGGTTTTGGGGTGCGGTATTAGCTTGTCGTCGTATTTATGGACAGGTTATATTGGCATCTGTATTTATTAATCTTTTTGCCTTGGCTAGTTCTCTTTATATTATGACGGTTTATGATCGTGTGATTCCTAATAAAGCAATTGAGAGTCTTTGGGGGTTAACTTTAATTATGGTTGTAATTATGGCTTTCGATTTTACGCTCAAACTGCTGCGTGGTTCTTTTACTGATGCAGCAAGTGCGAGGATTGATCGTGTTATTTCTAATAAATTATTTACGAGAATTGCACGTCGTGATTTGAGTATGAATAAGCAGGAAACGGGTTCTTTGGCAAATGTTTCAAGAGAATTTGATACTCTGAAAGAAGTACTTGGTTCTGCAAGTTTTACTGTTTTTGTTGATTTGCCTTTTATCTTTTTGTTTATATTTGTCTTATTTGCTATCGGGGGACCTGTCGCTATAGTGCCTGCATTAGTTGTTCCTTTGGTTATAATTGTTGGTTTGTTAGCGCAACCTATTATGCGTAAATTAGCGTTTGCAGGTATGATGCAAGGTCGTGGTAAGCAATCAGCGATGGTTGAAATGATTTCTGGTTTAGAAACACTTAAAACGATTAGAGGGTTGAACTTTTTGCGTACTCGTTGGTTACAGTCTGTGGTTAATCAGAGTGCTTCAAATCGAAAAACACGTTTTACGACGCAAATTGTACAAAATTCTACTCAACTTGGACAACAGGTTAGTCAAGTGGGTATTGTTGTGTATGGTGTTTTTTTGATTAATGATGGTGGTTTAACGATGGGGCAATTAGTTGCCTGTGTAATTTTGTCGGGGAGAACATTGGCACCTTTAGGACAAATTACGCAGTTACTAGGTCGTATGAATCATGCAAAAGCGGCTTATCGTAGTTTGAATGAATTATTGGATGGGGATACTGCTGAAGACCTACGTAGTGAATATGTCAAGCGTGAGCATCTGCATGGGGATATTGCAATGCGTCAAGTATCGTTTAGTTATGAAGGGTTAAGTGATAAAACTTTACATGATGTTTCATTAAATATTAAGGCAGGTGAACGTATTGCTATTATGGGACGTATTGGTTCAGGTAAAACAACATTGATGAAGCTTATAGCAGGATTATCCGAACCTGAAACAGGTATGGTGATGATTGATAATACGGATATGCGTAGTATTCGTCCTGAGGATTTACGACACAATATTGGCGTTGTTTTACAAAACCCAATAATGTTCTCTGGGAGTTTACGTGAGAACTTATTAATGGGTTACCCTGATGCTGAAGATGAAGAATTACTTGATTGTATTAAAGCTGCGGGGGCAGATTGGTTTGTTGGAAGTCTTCCGGGTGGCTTTGATTTCCAGATGAGTGAGGGAGGAAAAGAGTTATCTGTAGGTATGCGACAATCTTTAGCGATTGCTCGTGCTTTGATTGCGAAGCCTTCTATATTACTGTTGGATGAGCCGACGGCTTCAATGGATTCAAATACAGAACAAATGACTGTCCAGAAATTAAATGCGGCAACGCAAGGGGTGACTTGTGTTTTTGTGACTCACCGTGGGTCCATGTTGCAGATGGCAGACCGAATTATTGTGATGGATGCCGGCCGTATTATGTTAGATGGACCACGTGATGAAGTGATACAGAAATTGAAATCGCCTCAAGAAAATAAACAAGAGGCTTAATAGCAGGTGAAATATGAACTCTATTCCTTCCCAAGACAAAAATAATGAAACAGATGAGCCTTTAGAAGAACAAGTGTCTCAAAAGCCATCTATTTTAAAAGAATTACGTAAAGTTTTGCAAAGTATTTGGCAGCGTATTGAGCCAATCGTTATGCCTGCATATGAAAAATATATAGCCTTCATGAAGGCTTTTATGTTGAGATTATGGGCTACACCTATAGGGAAATTTATACGTAAAATTTGGGCAGCTTTTATGGCGACACGTTTTGGGCGTTGGGTCGCCCCTATTGCTTCGGGTTATTTTGCTTATTACCTTGCTCTATATAATAAATTACGCATCATATATATTAAGATTAAAAATCCGCCGCCAAACCCGATTATGGCAGCAATGATGATGAAAAATGAGTCTATTGAGCTTGATGATTCAGATATTGCTTTAACAGGACATATGGTTCTAAAAATTATAATGGTGTTTTTCACAATTCTAGTTTTATGGGCGGTTCTAACAAAACTTGATGAATCGGTACGTGCGGAAGGTGTGATTCAACCACCAAGTGAGGTTCAGTTTGTGCAGAATCGTTTGCCGGGGTCTGTGGCACGTATTGATATTGCATTGGGTGATTATGTTAAAAAAGGTGAGGTAATGTTCCGTTTAGAAGATGAGGATGTTATCGCTAATTTTGATGATAATGAAGTGATGCGTGTTTCATCTTGGGCAACACAAGCACGTTTAAAAGCACAGATAGAAGGGGCAGATGAAGTTACTTTCCCATCATGGTTAGAACAACAAGCCCCAGAGGTCGTTTTGGAAGAGCGTCGCTTATTTAAAAGTAATAAAAAGGCGAGTGATGGTCGTTTAGCCGTTATTGAACGTGATATTAAAGAGAAGCGTGCTGGACAAAGAGTTGCGATTCAACAAGCCAAAAATTTGCGTGAAGAGGTGAGTATATTAGAACCTTTAGTTGAAATGGGGCATGAATCAAGATTACGGTTGCTTAATGTACGTAATAATTTAGCACAGGCGGAAGGAACTGCAGAGACTTCAGGATTAGCTGCGGATCGTAGTCAAGATGAATATGATGCACAAAAAGCAAAAATGAAGGCAGATTCGGCGGCTCAACTATCGGAAGTCAATGTGAAGGCATTGCAAGCTGGGGCAAGAGATGACGCTTTTCGAGCTAAAGTTCGTCATGCGGATATAAGAGCGCCTGTATCAGGTATTGTGTCGGCGTTGCATATTAAAACTGTGGGTTCAGTTCTGCAAGGAGGGGTTGTTATGGCAGAAATTGTACCCGACGAGAAAGGTGTATGGCAAGTTCAGGCACGTTTACCTGCAGAAGATATTGCGAATGTTTATATTGGACAAACTGCACAAGTCTCTTTATCTGCTTATGATGTTTCACGATATGGAACTTTAGCAGGGGTTGTTTTACGTATTGCGCAAAATACAACTATTGAAGAAGGTATGCCTCCTTTTTATGACACGATTATTGAGATTCCAAATCTACGTTTTTCAAAAGACAGTCAGAAAGTAGAAATTACAGCAGGTACTCCGGTTGTGGTAGATATTATCGGAGATAAACGTAGTATATTGAGATATATATTTACGCCTTTGGATAGAGCTATGGGTGTGGCATTTACAGAAAAATAAAACTATTATATCATAAGAATTATCTAAAGGAGAATTTATAATGTCTGATTATAACCAAGTGGACGTCAATCAAGTAGGAATCAAAAGTCGTAATGTTGAGATTGATCAAGGCTTACGTATTTATATGCTGAAAGTGTATAATTATATGTCACTTGGGTTATTTTTGACTGCGATTTCTGCATTTGTTGGAAAAACTTCAGGCATTTACCAATCTTTGGCAGGGACGCCTTTTATTTGGGTGTTGATGTTTGCACCTTTTATTATGGTAATGTGGCTTTCTGTACGTGTTCATAAAATGTCTGCTACAAAGGCACGAGGTTTATTTTTTGCTTTTGCGGCTGTTATGGGGTTATCCTTATCTTATGTGTTTTTAGCTTATACGGGCGCAAGCATTGCGACAACTTTTCTTGTCACTGCTACGTCTTTTGGGGCGTTGAGTCTATACGGTTATACAACTAAACGTGATTTAACGGCTTTGGGGTCTTTTATGTTTATTGGGCTAGTGGGAATTATATTGGCAAGTGTTGTGAATTGGTTCTTACAAAGTCCAGCATTACATTTTGCGGTATCTATTATTGGGGTGTTGGTGTTTGCAGGATTGACAGCTTACGATACTCAGGCGATTAAAAAAATGTATTATTCTGCAGATAGCCGTGATGTAGCTGAGAAGAAAGCTGTTTTCGGAGCTTTACGTCTTTATCTTGATTTTATTAATATGTTCTTATTTTTATTACAGATCTTTGGGCGACGTAACTAGCATAGGTTTTTAAGTTTCCGCAAGATTTAATTTTTTACAAGAGTGAAACTGGAGGTTTTAAGGGATACGGGTATTCCTTTATTCCTTAACATACCAATGCAATTTAATTGCACGTTATGAATAAGGAAAAGGGGGGATATATTCCTTTAAACCTCTTGGTTATTAGCTATGACTGATTAATGGGTCATTTGTTGCAAGACATATTGTAAAATACCACCATTTTTATAATAAGCCACCTCATCTTGGGTATCAATACGGCATAATAAATTGACGGTTGTTATAGTGTTATCACTTGTCTTGATAGTCATTTCTACGGTTTGTCTTGGTTCTATAGTATTCTCTAACCCTTTGAAACTAACAGTTTCTGTACCATCTAATTTTAATGCTTTCCAACTTTGTCCATCGGTAAATTGTAATGGTGCAACACCCATACCCACAAGGTTCGAACGGTGGATACGTTCAAAGCTTTCAGTAATAACAGCACGTATACCAAGTAATTTTGTTCCCTTAGCAGCCCAGTCACGGCTAGACCCAGTCCCATATTCTTTTCCTCCAAAGATCACAAGAGGCGTCTTCCGTTTTGCATATTCCATTGCTGCATCATATATAGACGTAGTTTGATTCTGAGGGTGTAATTTTGTATATCCACCCTCTATCTCTGGAGTCATATGATTTTGTATACGAATATTGGCAAATGTACCTCGCATCATGACTTCATGATTTCCACGTCGTGACCCATAAGAATTGAAATCTTCGGGCTTCACGTCATTTTGTCTCAAGTATTGCCCAGCAGGACTACCATCTTTAATAACACCAGCAGGTGAAATATGGTCTGTGGTAATACTATCACCTAGTAGTGCTAATATAGCAGCCTCTTGTATCGGTTGATTTTGTACATTCTCAGTAATATTTTCAAAGAAGGCAGGCTTTTGTATATAGGTTGATTTTTGCTGCCAGTCGAAGGTTTGCCCTTTTTTAGATTGAATCTTTTGCCATTCTTCATCTCCGTTGAAAACATTTTTGTAACGTTCGCGGAACATAGCAGGTGTAATACATTGATTAATTGTCTCCGTAATTTCCTGATTATCTGGCCATATATCCTTAAGGTAAACAGGGTGTCCTGTTTGGTCTTCTCCTAGAGGGTCGGTTGCTAAATTGATATTGACAGACCCTGCAATTGCATAAGCGACGACGAGCATAGGGGAGGCAAGGTAATTTGCTTTAACATGAGGACTGACACGTCCTTCGAAATTTCTGTTTCCTGATAAAACGGCACTTGCAATCAATTCATTGTTTGTGATTGTCTCAGTTACTGAATCTTCTAGTGGTCCTGAATTCCCAATACAGCTTGTGCACCCATAACCCACAATATTGAAACCTAAATCATTAAGTGAT
This sequence comes from uncultured Rhodobiaceae bacterium, assembly GCA_964389695.1. Classification (GTDB taxonomy): domain Bacteria; phylum Pseudomonadota; class Alphaproteobacteria; order RS24; family RS24; genus CAYMEP01. The sequence continues at coordinate 18,321 of CAYMEP010000004.1, forward strand.
TCTTGTAAATTTGCTGTTTTTAAATAATCAGCAACAACCTGTGAACCTGGAGCAAGAGATGTTTTTACCCATGGTTTCACGGTTAAACCTTTTTTGAGTGCATTACGTGCGACTAATCCTGCCCCTAGCATCACGCTTGGATTAGAGGTGTTTGTACAAGATGTGATGGCGGCTATAGCAATATCACCATGTCCTAGGTCAAATTCTTTATCTTTGACTGTGTACCTAATATTAGCATCTTTGTCATTTATGCCAGCCTCTTTGAGGGCAGTTTTAAAATTATTTGGCATATCACTAAGGAGAACCCGATCTTGGGGGCGTTTTGGACCCGCGAGACTTGGCTGAATATCCCCTATATTTAAAGAAAGTGTTGAGGTAAATATAGGTTCGCTCGAAGAGTCTGTACGAAACATACCTTGTGCTTTTGTATATTCTTTTACTAACTCAATCAGTGTGTCTTCACGGCCTGTTGCCTTGAGATATACTAATGTATCTTTATCTGTTGGGAAGAATCCGCAAGTTGCACCATATTCAGGTGCCATATTTGCGATGGTAGCTTGGTTTTCTAAAGATAAATTATCGAGTCCAGGTCCGTAAAACTCGACAAATTTTCCGACAACACCTTTTTGTCGTAGCATTTCAACAATTGTTAAAACAAGATCTGTCGCGGTCGTTCCTTCTGGTAGCGCTCCTGTTAATTTAAAGCCCACGACTTCTGGTATCAGCATAGAAATAGGTTGACCTAGCATAGCGGCTTCAGCTTCAATTCCTCCGACACCCCAGCCCAGAACTGCCATGCCATTGACCATTGTGGTATGGCTATCGGTGCCTACTAGTGTATCAGGGTAGGCAACTTCAATAGATTGCCCATTTTCTATTTCTGTTTTTGTCCATACGGTTTGTGAGAGATATTCTAAATTAACTTGGTGACATATACCCATTCCAGGAGGTACGACTCTAAAATTTTCAAAGGCTTTTGAGCCCCAATGTAAAAATTCATATCTTTCACCATTACGCTTGTACTCTAGATCAACATTCTTTTGCAATGCATCTTTAGAACCAAAATAATCCACCATAATGGAATGGTCAATGACAAGGTCAACGGGGGTAAGAGGGTTGATTTTATTTGGGTCTTCATTTTTATCTTCCATTGCATTGCGCATAGACGCTAAATCAACGATTGCAGGTACACCTGTAAAGTCTTGCATTAAGACTCTTGCAGGACGGTAGGAAATTTCATGATTAGATTTCTGAGTTGTGAGCCATGTTTGGATAGATTTAATATCTTCTGCTGTCACGGTTTTTCCATCTTCATGGCGCAGGAGGTTCTCAAGTAAAATTTTCATAGAAATTGGTAATTGGGAAATACCTTCTAATCCATTTTCTTCTGCCGTAGGGAGACTGTAATAGATATAGGTTTTGTTGCCGACCTTCAATTCTTTTCTTGCATTGAAACTATTGGGATGTGTTACCAACGGGGAGAGGGTACTTTTTTCAGACGACATGAAATATTTCCTTTATGTATAAAACAATTTATATTTACTGGTTTATAATATGTTAAGGGGTCATATGTCAAAAGAGAAGAATACACATTTCATACAAGCGTATAATTTGAACTTTATGCGTGGTGAACGGCGGATTATTTCGGATCTTAATTTTCGTGTAGAATCAGGTATGTTTTTTAATATTATAGGTACGAATGGTAGTGGAAAGACCTCATTATTACGTCTTATTGCGGGTTTATTACAGCCTGTATCTGGGAAGATAGAAAAATCTACCTCTAGGTGCCATTATATAGGACATGAAGCAGGGTTAAGACGAGATTTACGTGTTTTAGAAACATTACAATTTTGGCAAGACCTAATGTGCACAGAAAAGAATAAGGTTTGTTTAGAGTCTGTTTTAGAAAAAGCAGATTTGAGTGTTTTTTCTAATGTTTATTTACGTGATTTATCACAAGGACAATATCAACGGGTGGGGTTATGTCGTTTGTTAGCTATAAGGAATCCGATATGGTTGTTAGATGAGCCATTCACAGCTTTAGATGAACAGTATAGAATATGGTTAATGAATATTGTCGAAATACACTTATCGCAAGGTGGTTTAGTGATCGCAGCGAGTCATAATCATTTGGATTGCCAAACAGATTCTATTACTTTAGGAAACTTATGATGGGTCTATATGCTTTATTTTTGAGGGATATACGCTTATTTTGGCGAGGGAATGAATCAGGGTTGGCAGTATGCTTCTTTTTTCTTTTGGTTACTTTATTTTCTTTTGGTATTGGAGGTGATTTGAAGATCTTGCGTGAATTATCTTCAGGTATGGTTTGGGTATGTTTGATTCTAGCAGTTTTTCTATCTCTTGAATCTGTATTTCGGGTGGATATAGAGACAGGGTGTTTAGATCAATTTATTTTATCACCTTATCCTTTGGAATTATTGGTTCTGATGAAAGCTTTGGCACATTGGGTTTCTGTTATTCTACCTTTAATTTTGTTTGCACCTTTAGGAGGAATACTTTTGAATTTATCAACAAATATGATTCTGCCTTTATGGTGTATTTTATTATTGAGTACTCCTGCAATGAGTTTTTTAGGCCTAATTGGTTCTGCAATTACTGCTCAGTTACCCCGTGGTGGGTTATTATTGATTTTTCTTGTTATGCCGCTTTATATTCCAGTTTTAATTTTTGGGGTTATTGCGATTGGTCATGCAATTGATCAACAGTCCTATAGTATGGAACTACTTATTTTATTTTTATGGAGCCTTATAACGGCAAGTGTTTCGCCATTGATTGTAAGTTTTGCGTTACGCGGTGGTTTCAGGTAAGGTGGTTTTATGTTTTCTTATGCAAATCCTTATAAGTTTATGAAATTAGCTAGATGGTTAACACCATTATTATGGATTATTGCATTGGTTGCTTTGGGTTTAGGTCTTTGGGCGAGTTTGACGTCTCCGATAGATTATCAACAGGGATTAATGGTACGTATGATGTTTATTCATGTGCCCTCTGCTTGGATGTCTCTATTTATTTATGTCGTATTAGCCGTTTGCAGTGCTGTATCATTGATATTTCGTCACCCTTTAAGCAATGTTGCTGCTCGTTCTTGTGCAATGATTGGCATGTGTTTCACGTTGATTACTTTGATAACAGGGGCAATCTGGGGTAAACCAATCTGGGGTGTTTGGTGGGTTTGGGATGCGCGCTTAACTTCGGAGTTAATTTTATTTTTTATTTATTTAGGTTATATAGCGATTTGGTCATCGATTCCTGATGAAAGACAGGCGGGGTTCTTTGCTGCGATTATGGCGGTAGTTGGTGTTGTTAATATTCCTATTATTAAGTTCTCGGTTGATTGGTGGCATAGTTTACATCAGCCTGCGAGTATATCACGTTTCTCTGCTCCTGCGATACATAGTGATTTCTTATTTCCTTTATTGATGATGGCGTTTGCGTTTCATATATTATTTTTTGCGCTTTGGTTGACGAAGATGCAGGCGACGGTTTATCGTCAGCGGTTACTTATGTCTCGTTTAAAAATAGGAAAAGGTTATGATACAGAATTATAGTTTATATGTTTTCGTGGGATATGGAATCTCCTTGAGTATTCTTTTGATATTGATTATTTCCATTTTTCGGGAATATAGCTATAATAAGCTACATTGTAGGCGGATAAAACAAAAAGAGACTTTATAGATATGGTAGATTTTCAGTATAAACGTTTTGTAAAGTATTTTCCATTGATGCTCTGTGGTATTATGGTTTTTGTATTATTATTTTCGTTAAATTCTACGGAAGTTTCTAGTCAATCACATTCTTCTGTTGGTAAAAAGATTCCACAATTCCGGATTACCGCCTTGAGTGATGCTACGAGACAATTTTCTGATGTAAACTTACAGCAAGGTGAGAATATTATTTTGAATGTTTGGGCGAGTTGGTGTGGACCTTGTCGTGTGGAGCATCCTATTTTATTGAATATGGCGAAAGATGGTATTTTAATTTATGGGTTAAATTATCGTGATAGACGAGGTGCTGCACAGCGTTTTTTAAAGAAGCATGGTAATCCATTTGAATATGTTGGGTTTGATAACCGTGGTCTTGTAG
>CAYMEP010000005.1:0-2493 GCA_964389695.1 uncultured Rhodobiaceae bacterium
GGACGTTCTGTGAAGGTGTGTGATAAAACTTTTTTGAAGTATGATTATGATGGTGTCTCAAATCATATTTTAGCTATAGAAAATCAAATACCAATTGCATTGGGGAATATAAAGAAAAGACAAGAGGAATATGTTTTTTTTCCTAATAAAGTGTTTAACTTATAAAAAAGAAGGAGTATATGATGTCGATTATGCTAGAACGAAAAGCCGAGTTAATGAAAGAATATGCTATTAAAGAAGGAGATACAGGTTCTCCAGAGGTACAAGTTGCAATTTTGTCAGAACGTATCTCTAATTTGACAGAGCACTTTAAAACTCATAAAAAGGATAACCATTCACGACGTGGTTTGTTGAAAATGGTGTCACAACGTCGTCGGTTGTTAAATTATATGCAGGATCGTAGCCAAGAACGTTATAAAGACTTGATTGAGCGTCTTGGGTTACGTCGTTAAACCCCGAAATTTTATAGATATGGAATAGGAATTGTATGTTTAAGTTGATTAGAGAAGAAATGGATTGGGGCGGGCGTCCTCTTATTATTGAAACAGGTAAGCTGGCACGACAAGCAGATGGTTCAGTCATCGTGACTTATGGTGAAACAACAGTGATGGCAAACGTGGTAGCTGCACGAACACCGAAGTCAGGGATAGATTTCTTTCCTCTTACTGTTAATTATCAGGAAAAAGCTTATGCTGCAGGAAAAATACCAGGAGGGTTTCTTAAGCGTGAGGCACGCCCTTCGGAACATGAAACATTAGTTTCTCGGTTAATTGATCGCCCTATTCGTCCACTTTTTGCCAAAGGGTTTAAAAATGAAACTCAGGTGATAGCAACTGTTCTTAGTCATGATCTTGAAAATGCAAGTGATATTGTTGCTTTGATCGCGGTTTCAGCAGCTTTAACAATCTCTGGATTACCTTTCCTTGGGCCTATTGGAGCCGCAAGGGTTGGGTATGAAGATGGTAAATATGTTTTAAATCCGATGCTGGAAGATAGTCAAGAAACAATGGCTCTTGATCTTGTTGTAGCAGGTACAAAAGATGCAGTGTTGATGGTTGAGTCACAAGCGGAGGAATTATCAGAAGAAATTATGCTTGGTGCTGTACGTTTTGGACAAGAGCAATTCCAGCCTGTGATTGATATGATTGTTCGTGTAGCAGAACAAGCAGCAAAAGAACCACGTGCAATGGCTGAGGTGGATACGCAGTGGAACGATAAAGTGGAGAAATTAGCCAAAGGTGGTTTAGAAAAAGCCTATCAAGAAGCTGATAAAATGCTACGACAAGAAAAAATATCTGAAGTGAAAGATATTGTAAAAGAAAAATACTTGACAGATGATAGTACGCAAGATGATGAAGTTGCGATTTGGAGCGCTTTTAAAGCTGTAGAAAGTGGTCTTGTCCGTGGATCTATTTTGCAAACCAAGAAACGTATAGATGGGCGCGGTTTGTCTGATATAAGACAAATTGTTCCAGAGGTTGGATTGTTGCCTCGGGCACATGGTTCGGCGTTATTTACACGCGGAGAAACACAAGCTCTCGTAGTAGCTACTTTGGGTACAGGGGATGATGAGCAATTCATTGATGCTTTACAAGGGACTTATAAAGAAAATTTTATGTTGCATTATAATTTCCCACCTTATTCTGTTGGTGAAGTTGGTCGTGTGGGGTTTACAAGTAGAAGAGAAGTTGGACATGGTAAGTTAGCGTGGAGAGCACTGAAACCGGTACTTCCTGCAAAAGAAGAATTTCCTTATACATTGCGTTTGGTATCTGAAATTACTGAATCTAACGGCTCATCTTCTATGGCTACAGTTTGTGGTGGTTCTTTGGCGATGATGGATGCTGGGGTGCCTATTAAAAAGCCTGTTGCTGGGATTGCGATGGGGTTAATTAAAGAAGGTGATGAATTTGCTGTATTGTCGGATATTCTTGGAGATGAAGATCACCTTGGAGATATGGACTTTAAAGTAGCAGGTACCATTGATGGTATTACATCTTTACAAATGGATATTAAAATTACTGGGATCACCGAAGAAATTATGCAAGTTGCTTTAGTACAGGCAAAATCTGGACGTGAACATATTCTAAATGAAATGTCCCAAGCAATTGATGCATCACGTGAAGAAATGGGTGAGTATGCTCCTAAAATAGAAACGCTTACAATCCCACAAGATAAAATTCGTGAAGTTATTGGTGCGGGTGGAAAAGTGATTCGTGAAATTGTTGAAACTAGTGGTGCAAAGATTGATATATCCGATGAGGGTATGATTAAAGTGGCTTCAAGTGATATGGAGGCTATTAAAATTGCTTTAGATTTGATTAACTCGATTGTTTCTGAACCAGAGGTGGGCACGATTTATGAAGGAAAAGTTGTTAAGGTCATGGATTTTGGGGCTTTTGTTAATTTCTTTGGTAAGCGTGATGGATTGGTACATATTTCTCAGTTAATATCTTCGCGAGTGGAGAAAACAGCTGATGTTGTCAGTGAAGG